>JAIEOW010000043.1 GCA_019750095.1 Phycisphaerales bacterium | reverse complement strand
TGGTCCATCCACGCGCGGACATGATGGCGGTTGATCTTCGACGCCGGCGAGGCCTCGCCGGCGAAGGCCACGAAGCGATCGACGACGGCGCGGATGTTCATGTGTTCGCGCGTTGGTGAACCGTCGCGACGTCGGTAGTACTTCGAGGCGTGGCGATCGTGCAGATCTGCGAGCTGACGGAGTGATAGCGTCGGCGCGGTGGCGCGTGATGCATCCTGCATCATGGGTGCGGTCCTGGCGGCTCTAGACACGCTGCGAAGTCGAGCCATGAGCTCCGCGGCGGTCGGGTGAACGGTCCGACATCGCGAGCATACACCAAAAGCGACGACGCCGGCAGGTGTTCAATCTGCCGGCGTCGTCAAAGTGTGCCGTGTGCGCTGTGTCTGCAGCGCAGGCGGGCGATCCCTCGCCAGCCAGGACAGGTGGCGAGAGACGATAGCGGGCGATCGGGATCGAACCGACGACATTCAGCTTGGGAAGCTGACGTTCTACCGCTGAACTACGCCCGCGGCAGGATTGAGTATATCACGCCCTGGTGACACCGTCATGACGGAGGATGTCTGCACTTCAGGGAGGGGAGATCCCCGCGGGCGATCTTGGGATGGGGGTGGGGCGTGGTGGTAGGATTTGGGCATGCGGGTGGCTGGCTTTATGGATCTCGCGCTTCTTGCGGCCGCTGGTGCTGTTGGGACGCTCGCGCGGTTTGGGGTCTATCAGCTTTGTGATCGTCCGGGGTTGAAGGGGCTACCGGCGGGCACACTCATCGTGAATGTGGCGGGCTGCCTGGTGTTTGGGCTTGTGCTTGGCGTCATTCCCGGTGATTCCAGATTGAGTGCGCAGGCCAAGTGGCTGATATTGACCGGGTTCCTTGGGGCGTTTACGACGTTCTCCGCGTTTGCCTTCGAGACGGGGCGTTCCATCGCTCAGGGCCAGTATGTCGCCGCGGCTGTGAACATCGCGGCGAACAACGTGCTGGGCATTGCCGCTTTCATGCTGGGTTGGTGGTTGAGCGGAGTCCTTGTGACGGCGCGCGGGCCAATGTGAGTGGCTCGATCGGCCGCTTCGCAGAGTGTGTGCTAGAGAAGACGGTGGAGCGGACCGACATTCGCGCTTCCGCCGACCCGTGGATGCAGCTGGTATTTCGCCGCAAACTCACGGTGAGCCGGGCGTATAGGGCTTGAACACCCAGAGCACGCGGTCGCCGGGGTTGAGCTTGGCGATGGCGGCAGAGACCGTGCCGGGTTTATCGTTGATGCGATACTGCCAGTTGCGAGCGGATGTGCCGCCGCCTTCGTTGGCGAGGTCGCCGATGGAGGTGATGAGCATCATGTCGCCGGTGCCTTTGGACTCAAAGGTCAGCGGACGTTTGAGGCCTTTGGTCAGGTTCATCGCGTCGACGACGCTCATGCCCGGAGAATGCGGCAGATTTGGGAATCGCAGTTGAGATCCGTCGCCGAAGTCGATGGTCAGTTGGACACCAGTGATCGCTGGCTCAGCCGTCGCGACGGTGGTGGGGGGTGCTGGGCTGCTGGAAGGCGTGACAGGGTTCTGCGGCTGGGTCCGTGCGAGATAGGTCATCAGCGCGAGGAACGCCGCGAGCAGGATCACGCCGAAGATCACGATCTTGAGCAGCAGCTTCTCGAGGAAGTCGCTGAACGTCGGCGGGGGCTTGGCCTGCGGTGCGGTGGGGTCTTCGTTCACGCACCGAGCATAGCTCACCCTTCGACGCGCTCCAGCCGCGCATAGGCGAGGACGATCGTCTTGGTGCCCACATCACGGAACTGAATCTGAGCCCGTGCGTCGGCTCCGGAGCTGATGTTGCCGATGCGCCCCAGCCCGAACTGTGGATGACGCACGAGCATGCCGACCGAAAGCGGCGTGCCACGGATGTCCTTGGGAGCGTTGATGACGGGTCGGCCTGAGCGCACCTGCGCGCCATCGGGGACAAAGCGCGGGCCGTCGCCGGGGGCTGAGGCCAATCGCGAGGTCGGGCGTCTTGGCGCGTCGTCGTCCCATCCCGGCTCGCTGAAGCCGCCTTGATCGCTCATCGTCACGTGCTGCTTGGGCAGCTCGTGCAGAAAGCGGCTCTCCATGGTGCGTTCGGTGATGCCTCGGATCGTTCGGTAACGACTCGACGTGATGAGCAACCGCTTCATGGCGCGTGTCACGCCGACAAAGCAGAGGCGTCGTTCCTCTTCGAGCTCGCTCGGATTCTCCTGCACCCGCGCGTGCGGGAGGAGATTCTCTTCCAGCCCGATCATCGCAACACCCTGGAACTCCAGGCCTTTCGCGGCGTGCAGAGTCATCAGCGTGACAGCACCCTGATCCGGATCGACGCTGTCGGCGTCGGAGACCAGCGTGATGCGCTCGAGATAACCGCGGAGCAGTTCCAGCAGTGACGGCTCGTGCACCGGAATCTCATCCGGGTTCAGCGGCGCATCGCCCGCCGGGTCGCTCGCCGGGTCGTAGTTCTCCTCAAACTCGCGGGCGGAGCTGACCAGCTCGGCCAGATTGTCCAGACGCTCGGCCTCGGTTTCGCCCGCGGCACGATACATCTCTTCCAGTCCGCTCTCGCGGATGATCCGTTCGACCAGTTCGGCGAGCGAGCCGTCGGCGGCTGGTGCGCGCAGCATGCCCTCGGCGTGGATGCCGGTCCAATCGTCGAGCATCGCAACAAACTTGGAGATGGACTGACCTGTGCGCGGCGCGAGCTTCAGCGCGTCGCCCGCCGCACGAAGCGCGTCCATCACGCGCGTGTCGCGCTCGATGGCAAGCTGCTTCACACGTTCCAGCGTCGTGTCGCCGATGCCTCGCGCGGGCGTGTTCACGATGCGCAGCAGCGAAACCTCGTCGGCGGGATTCGCCACGACGCGGAGATAGGCGACCGCGTGCTTGATCTCCTCACGCTGATAGAACGCCGTGCCGCGGGCGATGGCGTACGGGATGCCATCATTCCGCAGTGCTTCCTCAACAACGCGCGAGAGCGCGTTGGTGCGGTAGAAGACGGCAAAGTCCTTCCACGCCAACCCGTCGGAGCGGATTTCTTTGATCCAGTCGACGACCAGCCGTGCCTCATGATGCTCGTCGCGGCAGATCACGATCTCGGGCTTGGCACCCTGTGCGTTGGACGTGAACAGGTCCTTGGCCTTGCGCTTCACGTTGTTGCGAATCAGCGCATCGGCGGCAGCGATGATGTGCTTGGTCGAGCGGAAGTTCTCGCCCAGGGCGATCACCTTCGCCGACGGAAAGTGCTTCTCAAACTGCAGAATGTTCTCGATATCCGCGCCGCGCCAGCCATAGATGGACTGATCCGGATCGCCCACCACGCAGATGTTGCGGGTTTTCCGGCCGCCGGAGTTTCCGCCGCGAGAGATCGGCACCGCGGCGTGGTCAACCGGTGCGACGCCATCATCCGACCCCGCCAGCAACGAAGCAATCCGGAACTGCGCGCGATTGGTGTCCTGATACTCATCGATCATCAGATACTGCCAGCGCCGCCGGCATGATTCGCGCACCTCCGGGCTGGTGCGGAGCATCTGGGCGGTCAGCAAGAGAAGATCGTCAAAGTCCACGGCGTTCGCCGCGCGGAGCGATCGCTGATACGCCGTGTACACCTTGGCAATCTGGCGACCCTGAAAGTCGAATGCCTGCGTGGCAAACTCTTCCGGTCCGAGCAGCTCGTTCTTGGCGTTGGAAATCTGGCTCAGCACCGAGCGCGGCGGAAAGTTCTGCGTGCTGAGGTTCAGCTCTTCGAGTGCTTTCTTCACGAGCGCCATCTGATCGTCGGAGTCATAGATCGCGAATGTTGCCGTGAGCCCTGGCAGTTTCGCGATCTCCGCAAACTTTCGGAGCAGCCTTGCGCAGAGCGCGTGAAACGTCGTCACCGTCAACCCGCGACCGACCACGCCAGGCCCGAGCAGGTGCACCACACGCTCGCGCATTTCCGCGGCGGCCTTGTTGGTGAAGGTCAGCGCCATGATCTGCCAGGCGGGAATCCCGCATGAGATCAAGTACGCCATTCGCCGCGTGATCACCCTCGTTTTGCCAGAGCCCGGACCGGCGAGCACAAGAAGCGGTCCCTCGGTGTGCTGCACTGCCTCCGCCTGCGGCTGGGTCAGCCCGGCGAGAATGTCATGCACGTCCAGGCCGCCCGGCGTCTGCGTCTTCATCGGCGGAAGATCGTCAAACGCCTGTTGCGCTTCAGATGTGTCGGGGTGGTGGGGGGGAAGCGGGTGCATTGGGATCTGGGCGACGTCCATGTCCATGTTCGGACAGTGTAGTCGGGCGGTTTGACGCCCCGACCTGCTCCAGAGCCCCGGATTCCGGCTATCTTCACGGCTTCGCCGATGGCCCACTCCACGCTCCATCCCTCCGCCCCGCCGCCGCCCCCGTTGTCGCTTGATGCCGTCAGCGGACCGGCTCTGCCCACGATCAATCCCGCGCCGTCGGCGACAACGGTTCTGGGTCGATCCAGCCAGTGCGACGTGGTCCTGGGTGACGAGAGCGTGTCGCGCCGCCATTGCTCGATCTCGTTTCGGGATGGCACCTGGTTCGTGACCGATCTGGGAAGTCGCCACGGCACCCACGTCAACGCCGCCCAGCTCAAGAGTGAAGAGTCCGCTCCGCTGAAGCATGGCGACATGGTGGCCGTGGGCCCTTGGCTGCTGAGAGCGCGAATCGGTCCAAGCTCGCACGCGGCGGGTTCGAGCATCATGCCAGGCCAGCGTCTCGTGACGCTGATGGACGCGCCGCCCGCGGTCGGCGCGGCAGCCGCCCAGGGAGGCCTTGGCCGATCGGGTGGTGCGGGCTTTGCCCGTGAGCGCGTGGAGCGCGTGCACGAGCGCGAACTCGCCGCGATCACGCAGAATCGACTGCAGCTTCTGATTGACGTCGCCGCGGCGGTTGCGGGAACGGGCGACGAGGAGTCGCTGGCGAACACCATCGTGAAGGCCGCGGCGAAGGGAACGGGTTTCCCCCGCGCTTGCCTTCTGCGCGATGATGCCCCGGCGGCCCCGCCCGTGATGCACAGCATGGTGGGCGTGCCGGCGGATCAGCTTCTGAATCGCGGGGACACCCTCCGCATCGTGGGCGAGTATGTGCCCGAGCTTTCCGGCGAGGCCCAAGCTCCGTCGCTGGATGCGCCAACGAGTCCGCAGCTTACAAATGACGCCGCGAGTTTCTCGCGTTCGCTGATTGGTGCCGCTCGCAAGGGCGAGATTGTGCGATTGACCAGTGACGCACCCATGACCGCCCACAGCATCATGGCCCTGGGCATTCAGACGGCCCTGTGCGTGCCGATCAGCACCGGGGCGGGGGTCATCGGGTTTCTGTATCTCGACGCGCGTGCGGGCGAGGGCGATGGTGCGGCCAGTGCGCGTGCAACACCCGCCGTGCAGTCCGACGCCGCCGCGTTCTGCTCGGCATTGGCCAAGATGTACGCACTAGCGCTCTCAAACATCGCCCGCCATGATCTGGAGACGCGTCAGCGCGAGCTGGTGCGCGACTTGGAAGCCGCCCGCGAGGCCCAGAAGCTCATCATGCCCCCTGAGCGCGGCAAAGTCGGCGGAATCCGCTACGCCATGAAGTCGCGCTCGGGCCGATACGTCGCAGGCGATCTGTTTGACGTGGTCAACCTCGGCGACAACCGTGTCGCGGTGCTGCTTGGCGACGTCGCGGGCAAGGGCGTGCCCGCGGCCATCTTGATGGCGACGGCGCAGACGCACCTGCACATCACGCTGAAGTCTTCGGGTGATCCAGCCAAGGCCGTGAGCGAGGTCAATCGCCACATCTGCGAGCACATGGCGAGCAACAAGTTCATCTCGCTCTGGCTCGGCGTGTTCGATGCGATGGCCGGCACGCTGAGCTTTGTTGACGCTGGCCATGGCCACTGGATGCTCATCAAGAAGGGCGAAGAACCCACACGCGTCGATTCTTCCACCGGCATTCCGCTCGGCATCGATGCCGACTTTGTCTTCATCGCGGACACGGTGCCCTTCACCGCCGAGCATCGATTGCTGGTCTACTCCGACGGCGTCGTCGAACAGCCGGGGCCTGACGGCAAGATGTTCGGGGCCGAGCGCGCCGTCGACGCGATCGCCCAGAGCACTTCCGTCGAGCAGGACGTCTCGCTGCTCTTCTCTGCGGTGCTCAACTTTGCCCAGACTCAAAGCTTGGCCGACGATACGACGGTCTCCAGCATCGCCATGGAATAGCACGTGAGCCGCGTCATGACCGCTCCGACTCGACACGATCCCAACGTCCTGCCGCCCGGCCTGCCCGTGCCTCAAGATGACGGTGAGTGCGATCATCTTGCGAAGTCACCCTTTGATCGCTGGCCCGCCGCGTGCCCGCTTCCGTCCACTTCGGGTCAGCATGTTCGTCTCGACCAAGGGCTCACGCGGCCGGTCGTGCTCTTCGCCTATCCGCGCACAGGGGTTCCGGGCCAGCCACCCTCACTCGGCTACTCCGGCGAAGATTGGGACGCCATCCCCGGAGCCCGCGGCTGCACGCCGCAATCCTGCGCTTTCGGCTCTCTACACGCGGAGTTTGAGAAGCTCGGCGTCGATGTGCTGGGGCTGAGCACGAATACGACTGAACACCAGCAGGCCTTCAAGTCTCGGAATCACCTCCGCTTCGACTTTCTATCTGACGCCGAACTGCGACTCACCCGCGCTTTGCATCTGCCGACGTTTCGGTTTCCCGTCGAGTCCGGCGGCCCAGACACGCTGCTGAAGCGTTTCGCGATGCTGATCGAACCCGACGAGATGGGTTGCGGCCGAATCACCAAGGTCTGGTATCCCGTCTTCCCTTCCGATCAGAACGCCTCCGCCGTGCTCGCCTGGCTCTACACGCGTACCGATCGCGCCGCGGCGGTCCGGTCCGCGTCCGACGTGCATCGGGCATCGCTCGGTCTCACCATCCGCTCGATCGAGCCGCGCGATCACACGTGGGTGCGTGAAGAGCTGATCCGCAACTGGGGCGCGACGCAGATCTCCTCCCTCGGCGTGTGGTACGACGCCGATCGTCTCTCCGGCTTTGTCGCCACGATCCACGATGGCATCGAACGCATCGGACTCGCCACGCACACCGCGCCCGAGCCCGGTGGCCGATGTGAGATCATCACGCTCTCGTCGCGTGTCGAGAATCTCGGCGTTGGCGCCGCACTGCTGACCGCTTGCACCCTCGCTGCCCGCGATGCAGGTTGCTCGCGCATCCACCTGACCACCACCAACGACAATCTGCGAGCGATCGCGTTCTACCAGCGACGCGGCTGGTCGCTCGTCGCCTTGCACGCGGGCGCGATGGACAGGGCGCGCCTGATCAAACCCTCAATCCCCACCATCGGACTCAACGGCCTGCCTCTGCGGGATGAACTCGAGTTCGAGTTCCGATTCCGTTCGGTGTCCGCTGTCCCGACGACCGGCGCAGAGACACCGCGGGCTCATCGGCCATCAGTCGCGTATTGAGAGTCGCACGCCGCCAGAATCTCTCGGCGGCCCAGGAGCTTTCGAGATGCACACGCTCACTCTTCGTCCCCGTACCGCGCTCGCCGTCATGACTGCTTCCATTCTCGCCGCAGGCACGCTCATGCCGCTGCCCGCTGCTCTCGCGCAGTCCGCGGGACAGGCCGCAAGCTCACGCGATGCTCGCGTCGAGCCGACCGTGATCTCGGCCGATGGCAGCGCCACCGTCAGCCGAGCGCCCGACCTCGCCGAGGTCTCGATCGGCGTGCAGGCCTCGGGGAAGACCACCAGCGAAGCGACCGACGCGCTCAACAGAGCGATGGAACGTGTCATCAAAGCCGTCAAGGACACCCAGCTCGCCGGGCTTGTCGTGCAGAGCCAAAACGTCTCGCTCTACCCCGAGTACGAACGCCAATCCGACGGCCGCCAGACGCGCGAACCAAAGATCATCGGATATCGCGCCAGCAACACCATCCGAGTGACCACTTCCGACGTTGCCAACGTCGGTCAAGTGCTCGACAAGGGTATCGCCGCCGGAGCAAATCAAGTCTTCGGCATCAGCTTCTCGCGCAAGGACGACGCCGAGGCCCGCCGCGAAGCCCTCGTCAAGGCCACCGCCGATGCCAAGAGCAAGGCCGAGGCCATCGCCGGCGCGCTCGGCTATCGCATCGTTCGCGTGCAGCGCGCACAGACCGGGTCGCTCGGCGTACGCCCGATGTACAAGTCGTTCGGCCGGGGAGAGTGGGCCGCGGCCGACGCGGGCTTCGCCGCCGCCCCAACCCCCATCGAATCCGGCCAAGTCGAAGTCAGCGCCCAGGTCAGCGTCGAGTTCATCGTCGAGCCCAACTGAGCGGCCCCTACGCTCCGCTCATGAATAGTCCGCTCGCCCAGCCCGCCCTCGCCGAGTCATTCCGTGCGGCGATGCCTTATGACCAATACGTCGCCGCTGGCAAGCCCAACGAAGTCGCCAACTGGCAGGCCTTCCACGCCCGCGTGGCGCTCACCCCTGCCCAGCGAACGCTCATCGCCGGGTTCTCGCGCCAGATCAACGTCCTCTGCCTCTCCGGCACATGGTGCGGCGACTGTGTCCAGCAAGTCCCGCTCATCGATCACATCCAGCGTGCCTGCCTCGGAAAGATCAACGCACGCTATCTCGAACGAGACGCCCACAAAGCTCTCTCTGACGCCCTGAAGGTCTGCGGCGGCAACCGCGTCCCCATCACCATCTTCCTCAACGAAGACCTCGAGTTCGTCTCACTCTTCGGCGATCGCACGCTCAATCGCTATCGCGCTCTCGCGGCTAAACAGCTTGGCGGGGCCTGCCCCATCCCGGGTGCGACCGTTCCAAATGATGAAATCGCCGCCCAGCTTCAGGATTGGGTCGACGAGTTCGAACGCGTGAACCTCCTCCTGCGGCTCTCCAGCAAGCTGCGCCAACGCCACGGCGACTGATCACTACCATTGGCCGCATGGCCGCACCCACCCAGCCCCCCGCGTTCCAGCCCAAGCCGCTCGCCCGCTCGCTGACGCTCGATGATCTGACGCACGATCTGGTGTGGCCAAAGCTGCTGCGCGTGCCGCATTACTGCATGCGCCCCCAGCGCGTGATCCTCGCCCTGGTCTATCTCGTTGGCATGATGCTGCTGGGTATCGCTGCCGACCGCATCGATGGCAACCCCACCGCCAACGAACTGACTGGCATGTTCCAGAGGATGGCCCTCTCCGGTGCCTCCGCGGCCACCGGCTCTCCGGGCGAAGCCCCGGGTTCGCGGGTTGCAAAGCAGATCCACGACGCGTTCATCGGCGAGCCTGCGCTGCTGCTCAAAGACGCGCCGCTCGTCGCGCTCCTCATCGTGCCGCTCATGCTCCTCTGGACGGCCACTTTCGGCGGAGCCATCGCGCGGTCCGCCGCATGCGAGATCGGGCAGGGCGTGCATCTCGCATGGCCCCAGGCACTGGGTTTTGCCCTTCGCCGCCTCCCCGCGCTCACCCTCGCGCTTGCACTCCCGGTGCTCATCGTCTGGGCGATCGTTCTCTCACTCAGCATCGGCGGGTTCGCGATCTTCTCGGTCAACGTCCTCAACATCCTCGGCGGTCTGCTCTGGCCGCTCTTCCTCATCGCCGGGCTCATCGCCTCGGTGATCATGATCACCTATCTCGTTGGCTGGAGCATGCTCATTCCATCGGTCGCCTGCGAAGGCACCGACGCGATCGATGCCGTGCAGCACGCGTATTCCTTCGTCTTCGCTCGTCCGCTTCGGCTGATCATCTACCTCGCGATCCTGATCTTCCAACTCGTGGTCTTTCTCGCGATCATCGCCGCCGTCCTCTGGCTTGCCGTCCACATTGCCCAAACCGCCGCACTCGCATGGACCACTCCCCGCGGCCCGCAAGCTCTTGGCGGAATCCCCCTGCACGCCCCGATCGAGCCGCCCTTCGGCACGCCGCAACCCTCACTCGCCACGCGTGTCACCCGGGGGCTTGTGAACTTCTGGTCGCTCATCCCCGCCGCACTCCTGCTGGCCTTCCCGATCAGTTATCTCTGGACCGGCGCAACGATGCTTTATCTCGCGATGCGACGACTGGTTGATGCTCAGGACTTCGCCGAGATCTGGATGCCCACGCTCATCCCCGGCACGATGGCTCCTGTCCCGCCCGCGCCTGCCCGTTCCCAAGCCATCTCCGACACGGGTCCCGCAGACGAGACATGAGCACCACCGGCGACATCTCTTGGCCCGACGACGCGGCCGATCGCCGCACCGTCGCCTGTGCGATCGCAGGCCTGCTCGCCGAACTCGGCATCGCTCGCCTGATCATGACCGATCCACGCCACTGCGCCGCCGTCACGCTGAACACGCGTGAAACCAATCTTCCTGAGGTGCTCTGTTCAAGCCAGCCGGGCACCGTGCTCTGCGCCGCTCAGGGCGAGCCCAAACTCGATCTGCTCATCGACGCCAACTGCCTGCGTTTCGCCGTCGATGATCACTACGCAGGATCGTTCGCTTCGATCTCATCCTCTTGATCGTCGGCGGCTCGACGCCCTCCACTCGGCGGCAGCGGGTTCTTGTATCCGAGATCGACCTGAATCAGGTCGATCTCGGTCAACACCTCGGGCAACCCTTCGAGCGGCCAGGCCCCATCGACGTGATACGCCCCGATCGCCGTCCGCCGAAGCGCTCGCAGACATCCCGCGTGGCCCGTCAGCGCGACACCAACGTCGCGTGCAAGCGATCGGATGTACGTCCCCTTCCCGCAATCCACCTCAATCACCAGCTTCGGCCACCCATACTCCACCACGCGCACCGCATGGATCATCACCGGCCGCGGCACCATCTCCGGAGCCCGACCCTTTCGCGCCAGTTCATACGCTCGTTGTCCATTCACCCACATCGCGCTGAACGCCGGCGGTCGCTGCTGAATCTCGCCCGTGAACCGCTCGCCCAGCACCCGCTCAACATCCTCTCGCATCGGCATCACGCTCGGCGGCGGATGCACAACCAGCTCACCCTCCAGATCATCCGTGTTCGACTCGTGCGCCAGGTCGATCTCGGCCACATACGTCTTCCGCCCAGCCATCAACTGATCGCACAGCCGCGTCGCACGCCCCACCAGCACGATGAGCAGCCCACTCGCCAGCGGATCGAGCGTCCCGGCATGACCCACCGCGATGTTCCGCCGGCGCTTCGCGTCCCCAACGCCGCCCGCGATCAGCTTCTTCTTCACCACGCGGCACGCCGTCATCGACGACACCGCGCGCTTCGCGGGCTTATCGATCAAAACCAGCCCCGATGGCGGCGGCGGAGAGTTCGGGTCCATCAGCGATTCCCTCCGCCGGTGCCCCGGTCTGAATAGATCTCAACCGCCACATCCCGTCCCAGCGAGTAGTTGTATCCCTCAACACGAGCCCCAAGATCCCACTTTTCCGCGGCACGCCGCGCAAGCTCCGCATGTCGAAGCGTGTCGATCACCAGCACCGCGCCCGTGCGCGCGTGGGTCTGCATCCACACCATCGCGTGCTCGGCATCCAATCGCTCGCCCTGTCCACGCAGCATGAACACCGCGCTGTCTTCCTGAAATCCGACCAGCCCCACCCGCACCGGCCCGGCGCGACCCTCGCTGAGTGCCGCCACCTTGGCCTCCAGCCGCGGGCTGATCCAGAGTCGGCTGCTCTCAGGCAGCACCACGCCCAGCACCGCCCACACCCACACCACCACGCACGCCCCGCCCAGCACATGGGCCACCACAAAGCGTTCGGCCCGTATTGCCCGCATTGCCAGCAGCAGCAGCGTGCCGAGCACCAGGGGCACGCCGATCCCGATCGCCCACACCGCCCGCGTCCCTTGATCCGCGCCGAATCCGCCCACCGCCGCCAGCAGCACCATGCTCAGCCCAAGCCCCAGAAATCCGATCCCTACCCACAACGCAAAGCCCACCCGTGATCCAAGCGAGCGTGCACGCTCGATCAGTTCGCCGCGCCGCTCGGCCAGTTCCACCGCCGCTTTGCCCGAAAGCAGCGCGAGCGCCGGATACATCGGCATCGTGTAGTGCGGCAGCTTCGTCGCGATCAACTCAAACACCACCCACGCCGGCAGAATCCACGCGACAAGAAACACCGTCGCGTCGACCACTCCCTCGCGCCGCCTCCACACACCCCAGCAACTGCGCACCGCCGCCACCATCGCCATCAGCGTCAGCATCGACCCCGGCCACATCAGCACGCTCAAAAGCATCGTGTGATACCCCGGCGGCCCCCAGTGTCCCTCCGCCGCGTCGCCAGACCTTCCGATCGTCTCCTCCCACACGATCGCCAAGTACCGCTCCCACCCGACCTGCATTCCCACCTCATACACCCACGGCCCAACCACCGCGAGCATCACCGGCACGCCCCACATCGGCCTCAGCCCCGACCATATCCAGCCCCACCGCCGCGTCGTGATGCTCATGGCGATCACCGTGAGCCCGGCCACCAGCGGCGTGATCGGCCCCTTCCCCAGCACCCCAAGCCCAAGCGCAATCCAGAACCCCATCGCCCACACCACGCCGCGCCACTTCCCCCGCGACTCCACACCGCTCGGCCAAGACCACACTTTCCACAACGCGAGCTGACTCATCACCACCGTCAGCAACAGCAACTGATCCGCCCGCGCCTGATGCGCATCCCACACCACCATCGGCGAGATCGCCAGCAAGCCCGCCCCTACCAACCCAACCCGCGAACCGAACATCGAGCACCCGATCCGCCACGTCACCAGCGCCGCCCCGATCGCGCACACCACACTCGGCAGGCGGAACACCCAGATGTTCCCATGCGCCCACGCCCCAGGCCCATCGCCAAACACCTTCACGCTCGCGCTCTGCAGCCAATAGATCAATGGCGGCTTGTTCAGCCGAGGGCGATCCTGCACCCGCGGCACCACATAGTCCCCGCTCTCCACCATCTGCCTGCTCGCCTGCGCAAACCGCGACTCATCTCGGTCCACCGGCGGAATCGACCACAGCCCAGGAAGGTACACTGCAAGGCACAGCACCATGAGCGCACACCCGGCCCGCCATCCTTTCCAGCCAGTGCTCGCCGAACCTTTGTTCATTCGGTCAGAGCATACCTCTCCCCGAGGCGCGAGCCGCGCATGAGCACCGTTCCGCCCGCTCCAAAGCTCTGGTGGCTCTGGCCGCTCCTCGTGGGTGTGCTCGGCTTTGTCATCATCTACCCCTTCGACGGCCCTCTCAGCCACGCCGCCGCACACCTCGAACAAGCCCTCGGCGGCGACCTCCGCCGCGAACTGCACGCCTGGCAGCAGTTTGGCCAAGGTTTCTTTGTCATCGTCATCGCACTGACGATCTGGCTCCTCGACCCGATCCGCCGCCGCCGACTGCTCGATCTGCTCCTGCTCACGATCGTCTGCCAACTCGCATCATCTCTCGGCAAGCTCTTCATCGGCCGCCCGCGTCCCCGCCCGCAGTACGAAGACCCGCACACGTTCCTCTTCCCCTGGGGCACCTATCCGATCACCGTCAAAGGCTCCGAGACGCGGGTGCATGCCTGGGACATCGCGGCCGGAGCAAACTCTGACCTCTGGTCCATGCCCTCTAGCCACACACTCTTTGCTTTCGCCGCTGCGGCCTTCCTCGGCGTGCTCTACCCACCCCTCCGTTGGCTCACACTCGCCCTTGCTGCCCTTGTGGGCTTCGGCCGCGTGCTGTTCGACGCCCACTGGCCCACCGATGTCGTCGTGGGCGCCGTCCTCGGCTGGCTGATCGCCTTCTACATCACCCACCAATATCTGGGTGTCCGCCTGTTGGACGCATTCTGGGTCCGCTTTGTGAATCGTTCCGCCACCCCAGCTTTTCCTGCGCTCTTTGAGGCCGAAGGTCGGACCCGATTCCGCCGATAAGCTCCAGAACCCCCGTCAATGCCGCGCCTAGACTTGGCCCCTGTTCAGCCAGGTAGCACTTCCGGAGAGGTGTCCGAGCGGCTGAAGGAACGCGACTGGAAATCGCGTATACGGGAAACCGTATCGAGGGTTCGAATCCCTCCCTCTCCGCTTCGATGGACCCCTCGTTCATAAGGCCTGCAACAGCAAGGGCTTGTGAACGAGGGGTTGTCATTTTGCAATCGTTGCGGTGCTTGCGTGCGGTCGTCTTGGTACGCATCGAGCAGCGAGGGCTCGGTCGGCGGCATGCTGTCGGCGACTGAACCAACATCCGAACGAGCCGTGTCGCCGAGCAAACTCATTCGGGCCCGCGGCTGCCTCGAGTGGCCATGCAGCAACGGCCTGATCCCGAAGCGAAAGCCGCAACCTGCTCCGGCGATTCGTCTGCGAGATTCCCTGACGCTCAGGGTGTTGCACAGGTGTGAACAGCGGCGGGCGCTCCCCGGGCTGATGCCGGAGATTGCGTGAAGGGATCTACACTTTCCCCCATGCTTGCTCGCGTCCAGTCCTATCTCCTGCAAGGCATCGACGCACTTCCCTGCGAGGTGGAGGTCGACAACAACCCGCTGGCCATGAGCGATGAAAGTGGCGAGGGTGGGGGGCGGGCCATGATCGTGGGGCTGCCCGACGCGGCGGTGAAAGAGTCGGTCGAGCGGGTGCGGTCGGCGCTCTCAAACTCGGGGCACATGTTTCCTCAGGGGAAGACGCTGATTAATCTGGCGCCCGCAGACGTGCGGAAAGAGGGGCCGCTGTATGACCTGCCGATTGCGGTTGGGCTGCTGATGGCGCAGGGTGCGCTCGCGCGGACGCCCCAGAGTGCGGGGGGAAAGCGTGGTGGTGGGACGAGTGGGGGGGCGGGGTCGGCACCATCAACGGTCGCGCTCGCTGAAGACGCCCCTGATCCTCGGAAGTACGTGTTTGCGGGCGAGCTCGCGCTCGACGGTCGGCTGCGGCCGATTCGCGGCGTGCTGTCGATGGCGGCTCTCGCGCGGGCAAAGGGCTATCGCGGGGTGGTGGTGCCGGCGGACAATGCGGCGGAGGCGTCGCTGGTCTCAGGGATCGAATCGATCGGGGTTCGGACCCTCACCGAGGTGATCGGGTGGCTGATGGGGGCGATCGAGCTGCATCCGCATCCGCCGATGGATGTGGAGGGCACGCTCCGGTCGGCCGAGGCACCGGTGGACTTTGCCGATGTGCGCGGTCAGGAGTCGGTGAAGCGGGCCATCGTGGTGGCGGCGGCTGGGGCGCACAACCTCCTGATGCTTGGGCCTGCCGGGACTGGCAAAACCATGATGGCTCGTGCGCTGCCGGGGGTGTTGCCGCCGCTGACGGCTCAGGAAGCGATTGATGTCACGCGGATCTACTCCGCGGCGGGTCAGCTTGCACCGGGACAGGGGATGGTCACGATTCGCCCTGTAAGGACGCCGCACCACACGGCAAGCGGAGCGGCGATCGTCGGCGGGGGAATGGTGCCCAAACCCGGCGAGATCTCGCTCGCGCATCGCGGGGTGCTGTTTCTGGATGAGTTGCCGGAGTTTCCGCGGGATGTTCTGGAGACCTTAAGGCAGCCGCTGGAGGACCATGTGGTCACGATCGCCCGGTCGCACTCTGCGGTGCGGTTTCCGGCGAGTTTCATGCTGGTGGCGGCGATGAATCCGACGCCCAAGGGCGATGTGCCGCGGGATGAGGTGGGCAAGCGGGCGATGGACCGGTACCTTTCCAAGCTGTCGGGGCCGCTGGTGGACCGGATCGATATTCATATTGAAGCGCCGGCGGTGCCGTGGGCGCAGTTGTCGAAGTCACTGGATCAATCCGCGCCGCGCGGAACGTCGAGCGCGCAGATGCGTGAGCAGGTGCTGTCAGCTCGGCGGATTCAGAACCAGCGGCAGAGTGGGGGGGGAGGGGCCGGTGGGGATGAAAAGGGAACCACGCCGAACGCTCGGCTCAGCGGGCGGCAGCTTGATGAGCTTGCGCCGATGAGCGAAGACGCGAAGGTGATGCTGGGCCAGGCGATGACGGAGCTTGGTCTGAGCGCGCGGGCGTATGACAAGATTCGGCGCGTAGGTCGGACGATCGCGGACTTGGCGGGGGCGAAGACGATCGAGGCCGAGCATGTGGCGGAGGCGATCGGGTATCGGTTGCTGGATCGGAAGGGGTGAAAGTGCTGGATGATCGCACGCGTCACGCGCGTGAGTGGCCCATGCCGCCTGGACGAGCATTCCTCAAGTCCCCGCTCAGTGCCATGTCCTCTGCGTTCCAGATGGCCCAGCAGACGGCTCCACACGGGTGACAGGTATCCCTCGCGATATCGCAGCAGCGGCAACCTCCGCAGTGCCCCCGGGCCCCTGAGCGGGGCCGCCGTCCCAGACCGCCAGAAGCGCGTCGGCATCCCGGAGCAACGCCTCCATGAGCTGGGCATATGGCTCGGTGGCGGCGGCAAGGGTCGTGACGGTCGACGCGTCGCGGAGAATGGCGTCGATTCGCCGTGCTTCTTCGGGCGGGGCGTTTGGCTCAAAGTTCGAGCGGGAATAAGGAAGGATGATCGTGTAGGGAATCGTCAGATCTCGGAATGCCTCCGCAACGAGGAGGTCGGCCCCGAGAGCGGCGGAGCCGCGGCCCAGCGTGGGGCCAAGGACGGCAAGCACCTTTCGGATCACGGCCCGACCCGGTTCTGGGTGTGCGTGCGCGCGTTGACCGGTCCTGGCCTGGTTTGGGGGTCGTTCTGTGGGGGGCGGGGGGGTGGATTCAGGCATGGGATCGGGCCGAGGCCCCGGTGAAGAGGTCAAGATAGCGGGGGTCATGCCCCTGATCGGAAAGTGGAAGGGATATGTTCGGCGGACATTGAAAAAGTATGACCGCCGGATTCACGACGCGCCGATAACCGGTTCGTGATTACCGAAGGATCGACCGCCATCAGGGCTTCGGCCCGCACGAAGTCTCGCGCCGCTCAGGAAGAGGACGCGGGGTCACCCCCACCAACGCGCAAGGGCCGTGCTGAGCGGCCTGAGGCCGTGGACCCGATGGATCATCGGGAGCTGATGTGGCTGCGCTTGGCCTGGGTCGGTGCATTTTTGGTGTGGGTGTTCGTTGCGATTGCGCTCGCAACCTACAGCCGCAACGACTGGCCGACGGCTCATGTGGCCGGGCCGGAGCGGCAGACGCACAACCTGTGCGGCCTGGCCGGGGCTGCGGTGGCGCACGCGATGTACAGCGTCGTCGGGTTCGGCGCTTGGGTGATCATGGCGCTCGGGGCCACGGGCCTGGTGCTGACGGCGATGGGGCGGGCAATCACGCATCTGCCGGTACGGGCGATCGGCGCGCTGCTGCTGGCGGCGGTGATCGCGTGCTTTCAGGGATTGCTCTTCACATGGACCGGCCCGGTGCCGAACCTGCCCGGCGGGGTGATCGGTTCTGTCGGCGGGCATGAGCTTGCGCTGCGATTCGGCACGGTGGGGACGCTGATCTGGCTGCTGCTGGGTCTCGCTGTTGCGGCGACGGTGACGCTGGACGTCTGGGCCCTGCTGTTTGCCATGTGGACCGGGCGCGTGCTGTATTCCGGTGCTCGCCAGACGGGCTGCTTTGCGCTCCACACGGCTCGGACCTTTGCAGAGCGGCGTGCGATGCTGCGCGAGCTTCGTGATCGTGAGCGCAGCGAGGCCGAGCGGAAGGTGCGTGAGACGGATGTGGATGACGACGATCGGCTGAACAAGCTGGACGAGAAGCCGTTGCGGAAGAAGAAGGATGCGAAGCCGGCGGGGGGTCCGATCGATCCGGATGCGGGCGGGCTTGGTGCGGTCGAGAGCTTTGACCCGGATGGAGGCCGGCTGACGCCCGCGGCGGCGGGCATGATCGAAGAAGACGACGAGGAAGAGATTCCCGTGGCCCGTGCAGTCACGGGCGGCGATGACGATGAGGATGACCAGCCCCAGCCCGCAGCGAACGACTCAGCGAAGGGCAAGACCTATTCCGCGGATGAACTGCGGGCGAAGATCGCCAAGCTGCCGGTGCGGTTTGCCAACGAGACCAAGCGGTCGGCGACGGAAGAAGACCTTCGAGACATCCAGAATCAGCAGAACCTGGAAGGGTACAAGTTCCCGGGTCTTGACCAGCTTGAGGAACCGGAGGAGAACTTTGGGCTGACGCTCGAGAGCTATGTGCGCGAGCAGGCCGAGGCCTTGGAGAAGGCGCTCCGCGAATATCGCATCGAGGGTGAGGTGGTGGGGGTGGAGAGCGGGCCGGTGATCACGCTGTACGAGCTTCGGCTGGCTCCGGGCACGAAGGTGGCCGCACTGAGCGCAGTGGCGAGCGATCTGGCGCGGGCACTGAAGGCGATCAACATCCGCATCGTGAGCAACATGGTCGGGCGCGACACGGTGGGCGTGGAAGTGCCCAACGCGCAGAAGGAAAAGGTCCGGCTGAAGGAACTGATGGGCAAGACGGAGAAGTACGCCGGGATGAAGCTCCCGATGTTCCTCGGCAAGGATGCCAGCGGCGAGCCGATGATCGAAGATCTGGCCAAGATGCCGCACATGCTGATCGCGGGCACCACGGGCTCGGGCAAGAGCGTGTGCATGAACTCGATCATCATGAGCTTCCTCTACACGAAGAAGCCCAACGAACTGAAGCTGGTGCTGGTCGATCCGAAGATGGTCGAGATGAGCCAGTTCAAGGACATTCCGCACCTGATGTGCCCGGTGGTGACGGAGATGGCCAAAGCCGCGGCGATCCTTGAGTGGGCGGTGAACAAGATGGACGAGCGGTACGAACTGCTCGCCGAGGCGGGGTGCCGAGACCTGGCGACGTACAACGAGCTGACGTGGGAAGAGCTGAAGGAGCGCTTCAATCCCACAACGCCCGAGGAAGAGGCGAAGATCCCGCGGAAGCTGCCTTATATGGTGTTCGTGATCGACGAGTTGGCCGACCTGATGATGACCAACAAGGAGGTCGAGCACTCGATCGTGCGCATCGCCCAGAAGGCGCGAGCCGTCGGGATGCACCTGATCCTGGCGACCCAGCGGCCGCAGGCAAACGTGGTGACCGGCCTCATCAAATCGAACATGCCGGCGCGCGTCTGCTTCAAGGTGGCGTCGGGCATGGACTCACGCATCGTTCTGGATCAGAAGGGCGGCGAGCTGCTGCTTGGTCAGGGCGACATGCTGTATCTCTCGCCCAAGAGCAGCAAGCTGACGCGTGCGCAGGGCACGCTGGTGGACGATAAGGAAATCCGCCGCGTCGTGAAGTTCATGCGCGATATCGCCAGCCCGACGTTCGAACGCTCGCTGATGCAGCTCAAGAGCGCTCGGCCCGCGGGCGAAGACGAAGAAGACGGCGGATTCGAGGGCGAGCGGAACGGCTTGCTGAATGCCCAGGACGATCCGCTGTTTGATGAAGCCGTCGAGGTGGTGCTGGAGACCAAGCGCGGCAGCGTGTCCATGCTGCAGCGACGACTGGCCATCGGCTACACCCGAGCCGCGCGGCTGATCGAGATGATGGGCGAGGCGGGCATTCTCGGCCAGCACAAGGGCACCGTCGCACGCGAAGTGGCCATGACGCTGGAAGAGTGGCGCGCGATGAAGGCACAGGCCGCGGCGGACGCCGAGGAGGCCGAGAATGGCGCACCGAGCAACCCGATCGCGCCGACTCTGGAGCAGGCGCAGTCGATCGTCAATGACGGGAATCTGAAGGAGCAGCTTGAAGGATCGGACGTCAAGGCGACCGACGACGATGACGAACTCGACGAGGATGAAGACGCAGATGAGGAGCCGCCGTTCACGGTGGAGACGCGCGTGGGGAAGAATCGGCCGACGAACGCGGGCTGATCATCTGCAACGTCGGCGGCAGTTTCTGCAAGCTTTGCTGAGAGTGCAGTTTCAGTCTCGCCGAGGTGTCGCATTGAGTCTGTGCCACGCGTAGTACACCGGCACCCCCGCAAGCAGCACCCCGATCCAGACCAGGTTGATGTTCGGGATGTCAAATCCGAACACGCTGACTTTCGGCGGAAAGAGAACGCTGTACACCGTCATGGCCGCCGAGGTGAGCACGAAGATGGCGGGCACGATTGGGTAGCCCGGGCAGCGAAACGCCCGGGCGGTGTCCGGCTGCTTGAGGCGCAGGATGAAGATGCTCGCCCCGGCCAAGCCGTAGAAGATCCACATGGTGAAGACGAAGCTGTCAGCGAGTTGCTGAAAGTCGCCCAGCAGCCAGACGGCGACGATGCCGAGGCAGACCTGGATGATGAGCGAGGTGTCGGGCGTGTGGAATCGCGGGTGGACATGCCCGATGAATCGGAAGAGCAACCCATCACGGG
The DNA here is from genome assembly GCA_019750095.1 of Phycisphaerales bacterium. Lineage (GTDB taxonomy): Bacteria > Planctomycetota > Phycisphaerae > Phycisphaerales > UBA1924 > UBA4658. The sequence continues at coordinate 43,262 of JAIEOW010000043.1, read as the reverse complement.
CCTGGGCATAACTCACCCGAGCGCCGGTCATGACCGACGCGTGAGACGAGCCGAGGGTGGAAAGAGCGATGATCACCGTGACCGCCGCCGCCCCGATGGGGCCGAGCAGCCGCTCCATCACCAGCGGCGCAACGGTCGGCGTCGATCGCATCTCGGCGAGCGGCACGAGCATGAAGTACGCGATGTTCACGAGCACATAGATCGCGATGATGGAAAGCGTTCCGATGATGTAGATGCGAGGGAGCGTGCGCTGCGGGTCTTTCACCTCACCGGCGATTGAGCCGACGTCGGCCCAGCCGTCGTAGGTCCAGAGGATCATGCTCATCACCGCAACGACGGCGCCGATGGTGAGCGGGGCGGCGGCGGGTTCGCTGGCAAGCCCTGCCGTGTTGCCCTTGCCCATGCCGAAGGTGAGCAGGACGATCGCGGCGAGCGCACCGAACTTGATCGCCGTGAGCACGCCTGCAAAAGCCGTAGAGAGCCCCACACCACGGATATTGATCGCCGTCAGCGAAAGGAGCATGACGGTGGTGATCCCCTTGACCCAGAGCGAGACCTGATCCGGCGTGCCCGTGATTCCCGCCAGTTTCACGACATGCTCTGCGAAGACAAACGCGATGCCGCCCGCGGCGAAGGGCTTGATCAGCAGCAGATAGGCCCACCCAAAGACGAATGCGGTGACGTTGCCATAGCCCTCGCGCAAGAACACGTACACCCCGCCCGACTTTGGGTGCATCGAGGCGAGTTCCGCGAAGGTGAGAGCGCCGGCGAGACAGATGAGCCCACCAACGACCCAGAGCCCGAGGATGACCATCGGCGATGAGATCTGGCTGGCGATGTCCGGCGGCGTGCGAAAGATTCCCGAACCGATGATCACGCCGATCATCACAGCGATCGCGCCCCAGAACCCGATGGTGCGCTTCAGGTCGGCTGGTGATGGAGACAGATTGGAATGAGTGCTCACTCGGAGAGTGTACGAATCTCGTTCGCCCATGGAGGCATCCGCATCGATCCTGCGGCTTGTGCCGACCACTTTCGTTATCGGCCCGCACGACCCGCACGCGGACCGTTCAAGACACGCCGTGACCTGCCGATATCTCCGAGGTCTGGAGCCACCATGCGTCTGTTCCGCAAGATCAATACCGAGAAGTACTCCGGCGGCCGCGGCACGACCAATGGTGTGGTGCGCAGCGAGAAACGCAAGGGCGGACGCATCCGCTGCTCAACGATGACCTGCCAACTCGGCCAGATTCTGGACCTCTCGCCCACAGGCGTTCGACTTGTCAGCAAGACCAAGCCGGATTACGTCGCCGGCGACACTCGCGCCCTCACGCTCAAGGCCGAGGAACACGAGCTCGAACTGCGCGGCAAGTGCGTGTGGATTCGCGTCAACGAGGACTGTGAGTTTGAAGCCGGTTTCGAGTTCCTGCACACGACCGCGGCGATCAGGTCCAAGCTCGTCGAAATGGCCGCGACCGCGCAGGCCTCCGACGGTCTGACGCGCGGCTGGGCCCCGATGCAGTGGTGGAAGCTGGCCCGCTGAGCCAGCAGCGCCGGACCCCGATCTACGCCGTGGTGTCGCGCTTGTATCGCCACCGATCCCACGCAAACCACGCGGCGATGATCACCGCCACCAGCAGATACCACGCGGCAATCTTGACAAACGCCAGCACCAACGCCGCCGCGATGAGCGCGGCCAGCAGGATCAGCACACGCAGAACCCGATCGAGCCGTGCACCGCGCCGCAGTGCCTCGGCATAAGGCACGGTGCTGAAGCTGACAAGGTTGTACTTCGGCACCAGCGTTCCGGGCATCAGCTCGTGCAGCAGATGCTCGGCTTTCTTTCGCGCTCGAAACAGGCGCGAGCCGACCTTGTCGCGCATCTCCTCAAAGTTGTCGATCGCCATGCGGGCGATCGCGTCGGCGTTGGGCTTGCGGAGCGCCTGATACTCGTCGAGCGCGTCGGTCAGCCAGTGCTCACTCCGCCCGGCATGACGCTCCAGACACTCGCACAGCACGCGCACGTCCTCGAACGCGGCGTTCATCCCCTGCCCGAAGAACGGCACGATCGCGTGCGCCGCGTCACCCATCAGTGCCACCGCCCGCCCACCGTAGCCCTTTTCCGACGGCGATGCCCCGGTAACGACCATCGGTCGGCAGTTCTGCACCCATGGCCAGCAGCGCACCGTGACAAGCGAACTCGTCGGGTTCTTCAGAAAGTCCTCAACCAGCGTCGGCATGATCGGCATCGCATCCGGATACCACCGCTTGAAGAACATTTCGACGTCTTGTGCTGTGCGCAACTGATCGAACGAATGCTCGCCGGTAAACGGCCAGAAAAGCGTGCACGTGAAGCTCTTATCGATGTTCGGGAGCGCGATCATCATCGCGCTCCCGCGTGGCCAGATGTGCAGCGCGCTCGGATCCATCGCAAAGCCGTTGAACGCCCCACCCTCCACCGGCGGAATGTGCAACTCCTTGTACCCGTGCGTGAGATACGTCTGCGAGTACTCAAACCGGTCGGACTTCATCATCTTCAAACGCACGGCGGAGAACGCCCCATCGGTGCCGATGATCAAGTCACTCTCGATGGTGCCGATCGGTCCATCTGGACCGTTGGAGTCATCCTGAAACACCGCTCGGCAGTGGTCCATGTCGACATCCAGGCAGCGCTGGTTGAAGAACAACTCGACATTGTCGTGCTTCTCGGCCTCGTCCAGCAAGGCCATGTTCAGCCCGCCGCGCGAGATCGAGTTGATCGCATCGCCCGGGTCTTTGGAATAGGGCTGGAACGCGAGCCCGGCGCCGGCGACGGCGGGGTGCACCATCCTGCCGCGCATCGGAATCGCGTGCTTCAGAATGTCCTTGTCAAGCCCGACACGCTCCAGCCCCCAAAGCCCACGCGCCGACAACGCGAGGTTGATGGAGCGTCCGCCGGAATACCCAGCCCTCCGCGGATCGCCGCGGCGCTCATACACATTCACGCGAAAGCCGAGCTTCGCAAGCGAGCTCGCCAGCAGCGCGCCCGCGAGCCCTGCGCCGACGATGGTGACCGTTTTGCCCTGACCAATTCCCATGTGAGCAGATCGTACATCACTTCGAGGCCCGGGCGCAAACCCGGGCGACCGTCGCTGTCGCCCCGTCCGATATCCGAAAACGCACGTGAATCAAGGCGGGCTGTGCCGGGTGCGACCATCCAGCCCGCACGATTCCGAGGGATTCAACTGGCGACGGTCCACCCTGGATGTACCGTGAAAGGCGGATGCGTTCACGCCAAACAAAGACCCGGATCTTGAACGGTGCTTGCCGCGCGCTCGGCCAGATCGCCACGGCGGTCGCCTGCGCCACGCTGCTCTCGGCATGCGGAGCGCCGCTTGCCCGCCGACCGGCCACCGAGCCAATCGTCGAGGGCGAGGCGGGCTCGTGGTCGCTGGTCATGAACTCTCCGAGCGTGGCGATGGCGTTGGCCGACATCGAACCGCGTCGTCTGCCCGAATACTCGCGCAACGATCGTGCGCTGAATGTCCGCACATTCGGTCCCCTTACCGCGAGCAACCAGTGGCCCGAGCCGCAGCGGCCCTCGCTGGCGTTCTCGCGCCGCGTGTACCTGAATCCACGTGCCGACACCGTGCTGTTCTTCGAGACCGAGCCGCGCGGCTATCGCGGATCGCGCTCGAACTACGGCCCAAGCGGGTATCCCGGGGACGGGGCTTGGGGCGGGTGGCGATAGATGCACGCGATCATGCCGGATTGACCATTCCATGATCGGCCGCGGCTACATTCTGGTCCGGTGATCTCCCCACGCACACTCGACGATCGCGGCAAACCCATCCGAATCCCCGGTCCGGATGCCCTCTGCCAGCGCGGCGCGTGGCCCATCCACATCGATCGACGCCTGCAACTGCTCATGGAACGTCTCGGGCTTGCCGCGCGCGGCTGGGCCGTCGGCGGGCCGATCACGCTCGGGATCGTCGTTCTCACGGCATTCGGATGGATCGCCCTCATCATCGTTCTTGCGAACACCGTGCGCGGCGTACCAGGGCTCATCTGGATCGTGGCCTTTCTCGCTGGTTGCGGCGTGCTTGGCTGGGTGCTCATCTACCGCGCTCGCTCCTCCGGTGCACGCGACATGGTCCGCATCACGCTGGAAGAAGGGCTCTGCCCCTCCTGCGGCTACAACTTCGTCGGCCTCAGTTCCGAAAGCGATGGATGCGTCCCTTGCCCGGAGTGCGGCTCCTGCTGGCTCGAATCACGCATGCAGCGGCGAGGAGCATTCGCCTCGGCGACTGACAACTCGCCCACGCCCAGACTCATGCCCAGAGCCGTGCGCTTTGATGGTGATCGCTCCAGCGTGCTCGATGACCACAGGCAGCGTGTCGCGCTTGTGCACCCATGGATGCGGCGCGAGCTCGCCGCGATCACCGACCGCGACGCACGCAAGCGGCTCAAAAGTGCGCGTCGGCGTGTGCTCTGCGTCGGGCTGTTCTACCGCCTCGCCGCCACAATCATCTTCGCCGCCGCTGCATCGTTGATTTCCTGGGCCGTGCTCCACTGGCCCGGAATGCCCTTGTGGTGGGGCGTACTCATGGCAGCGGGCGCATGGGCGTTTGTTGCCGCGATCTTCTTCGGCAACTTCGCCTATCGCCCCGATAAGGTCAAGCGCGTCATGCTCCGACGATCGCTCTGCCCCTGCTGCACGGGTCCGCTGGAGCAGCTTGTGCCCGCCGAAGATGGCTCGGTGCAGTGCCCGGCGTGCCGAGCCGCGTGGGTGCTGCCCAAGCCGAAGTCAAGCTGAATCGCCCTTGTGATCCGCATTGGCCAAAGCAGAATCAACCATCCGCTTCAGGTCACGCAGTTCATCAAAGGCCTGGAGCGGCGTGAGCCCCTCGATCTTCACCTCGCGCAGGCGGTCCACCGCCGGATGCTTCATGAACTCGGGAAACAACGACAACTGCCCGCCTTGCGATGCCACCGAAGTCGCGATCGGCGCCGGAGCAGCAGTCATCTTTCCACGACGCCCCTTGCCCTGGGGCGACGCTTCCGCATCCCCGCTGGTCGGACCATGGTGATGCACCGCGAGATTCTCCAGCACCTGCTTGGCTCGCGTCACGGTGCTCGAGGGCAGCCCGGCGAGTTTGGCCACATTGATGCCATATGAGCGATCGGTGCGGCCGGGCAGGATGCGATGCAAAAACACGATCTCTTCGCCCCATTCCCGCACCGAGACGTGCAGATTCCGCACACGCCCCGGCCGCAGTTCCTCAAGCTCCGTCAGCTCGTGATAATGCGTCGCAAAGAGCACCCGAGGCGACCCACTGCCGCCGTCCTTCCCCGCAAGTTCCTCCGCGATCGCCCACGCCAGCGAGAGCCCGTCCAGCGTGCTCGTGCCGCGCCCGATCTCGTCGAGAATCACCAGTGATCGTTCCGTGCAGTGGTGCAGAATGCGGGCCGTCTCGGTCATCTCCACCATGAACGTCGACTGCCCCGCGTGCAGCGCGTCGTCGGCCCCGATCCGCGTGAACACGCGATCCGTCACGCCAAGGGTCATCGCGCCCGCGGGCACCATCGACCCGGCGTGCGCCAGCAGCGTCAGCAGGCCCGCCGTGCGGATGTACGTGCTCTTGCCAGCCATGTTCGGCCCGGTGATGAGCGCAAGCCGAGCAGTCCCCTCCGGCTTGGTGCTCCCGAGTTCCACATCATTCGGCACAAACCCACGCCCCAGCCGCTCATCCAGCACCGGATGCCGCCCCTGCTCGATGACCAGCACCGGTTCATCGACAAAATCGGGCAAGACCCACTGCCTCTGCACGGCTTTGTCGGCAAAGCACCCCAGCGCGTCCAGCTCCGCCGCCACATCACCGAATCGCGTGAGTGGGGGGATCAAGCCCACGCACGCCGCGCACAGCTCATCAAACAACGCCACTTCGCGGGCGAGCGCCCGGCTCTCCGCCGACATCACCTTGGTCTCAAACTCCTTCAGCTCCGGCGTGATGTACCGCTCCGCGCTCTTCAGCGTCTGCTTGCGGCTGAATCCGTCGGGCGCACGCTTGGCCTGCGCCGACGGAAGCTCGATGTAGTACCCGAAGATCCGGTTGTACCCCACCTTCAAGCTCGGCAGATCGTGCTCGGCGATCAGCTTGGTCTGATACTCCGCCATCCATCCCGCCGCGTCGCGTTGCAGCCGCCGTGATTCGTCCAGTTCCGCATCCACGCCATCGCGTATCAGCCCACCCTCACGCATGTGCGTCGGCGGTTCGTCCACGCACATCGCCATGATCCGCTCACTGATCCCCGCAATCTCACCCATCAGATCGAGAATCGCCTGACGCTGCCCCGCGAGCGCCGGCGCGCCCTCGATCGCCGCCGCGATTGGGCCGACCTGCGATACCGATCGTCCGAGCGCCACCAGGTCCCGCGGCGTGGCCCGACCAAGCGCCAGCCGTGCACCGATCCGTGCCACATCCTGCACATTCTCAAGCGCCGCAGCCAGTTGCGCCGCGGCTTGCCGATCGCTCATCAACGTGCGCACGCACGCCTGTCGGCGCGTGATCGCTCCCCGCTCGCACAGCGGCCTGCACAGCCACTCGCGCAGCAACCGCCGCCCCATCGCCGTCCGGCACCCCGGCATGCCCGGACTCGATGCGAACAGTCCCAGCAGCGATCCATCCAACTCATTTCCCGTCCACGCACTTCCGCCCGGGCCGCCCGAAGCGCGAATCGTCCGCAGCACTTCCAGCGCACGCAGCGTCGTTGCATCCAGCACCAGATGGCCCGATTGCTCGGCCCGCCTTGGCGGGCGCAAATGGGCCAGCCGACCCGCGCCCTTTCTGGATGCTGCCGTTCCCTCGCCCCCATCTGGAGATTGCGTCTGCTGCAAGTATCTCACCGCCGCCCCAGCCGCCCGCAGCGCCGCGTCATCGTCGGCGAGCCCGAACCCCTCCAGCGTCGATACCCCAAACTGCTTCAGCAACGCTTCCTTGGCTTCATCCTGACGAAAGTGCCAGCTCGCCTGCGGCGTCCCCGAAATCCCAAGCTGCTCCAGCAGTACTCTCACCCGCGGCGGGGCCGAACCATCCGCCGACTCGCAATACACCAGCTCCGTCACCCGTCGACGCACCAATTCGTCCGCCAGTGTCACGCCAAGCCCACCCGCCCCCGATGCCGGCGCATCGAACAGATCGAAAGCGCCCGTTGAGAGGTCGATCACCGCCGCCGACCCGCCCGCCTGATCTCCCTCGCCGGAGAAGTACACCGCACCAAGTGCCGCCGGCGCCTCGGCGTCCAGCAGCGACTCATCCACCAACGTCCCGGGCGTCAGCACCCGCGTCACCGCCCGCTCAATGATCGCCCCCGCCTTGGCTTCCGACGCGTCCTGCGTCTGTTCGCACACCGCCACTCGAAAGCCCCGGTCCAGCAGCTTCCGCAGATAGTTCTCAAGCTGATGGTGCGGCATCCCACACATCGGCACGCCCTCGGTCCGCCGCGTCAGCGTCAGGCCGATCGCCTTGCTGACCTTCACCGCATCATCATCGAACATCTCGTAGAAGTCGCCGATGCGAAACAGCAGCACGCACTCCGGGTGCGCCCGCTTGAAGCGGTAGTACTGACGCATCGCCGGTGTGTCGCGGGGGTCGGGCACGGGAGGGACATTATCCGGGCTCATCCACCCGGACACACACGAATTCCACCAGAATCCCTGTCAGTTGCTGACGGCTAGCATGCCCGCGTGACCACATCCACCCACGATCTCTGGCAGCGGGCCGCCGCATTCGCCGCCCGGGCCCACAAGCACCAGCTCCGCAAAGATGGCGAGACCCCCTATGTCTCCCATCCTTTCCGCGTGGCCATGACCGTTCGGCACGTCTTCGGGTGCGATGATCCGCTGGCCATCGCCGCCGCCCTGCTCCACGACACCATCGAGGACACCGCGACCGACTACGACGACATCGCCGAGGGCTTCGGGACCCAGGTCGCCGACGTTGTGGCCGCCATGACCAAGAGCATGATCCTCCCCGAGCACCTGCGTGAAGTCGACTACGACACGCGGCTGGCCAACGCCGACTGGCGAGCCCGGCTGATCAAGCTCGCCGACGTCTACGACAACGCCTGCGACTGCGCCCAGCTCACCCCCGAAAGCAAGGCCAAGCTGCCGGCCAAGATCGATCGAGCCGTGGCACTGGCCGCGGCGGATCGCGCTGGAAATCCGATCATGGAGCGTGCCGTGTCGGCGGTGCAGGCCCTCATCGCGTCGCGCTCCGATCTCCGCCGATAGACTCGCCCCACGCATGAACCGTTTGGTCTGCACGAGCACCGCGGCGATCACCCCGGACCAGTTGCCGCCGACAAGGCGCACCCCGGACGCCCCGGCGCGCGTGCTCTTCAGCCATTCCGCAGCCCTGGGCTTCGGCACCACTTCTCGCACGCTGGTGGACTTCGCCGCGACGCGCAACGACATCGACGCCGTGCACGTCACCCTGCCGCTGACAGTCCTCCAGCGTGCGTGGGGCAAGGAACTCCCCAAGGGGCTGCATGGATGGGACTTTCATAACACACGCATGACCGGGGCATTCAGCCGACCCCTGATCCACGCCTGTCAAACCGCCCTACGGCCCGAACACTTCGACGTCGTGCACATCATGACGCGCGAGCGCGCCGGAATCGTGCGCAAACCCTGGGCGCGGGCCCACGGCTCGCCAAAGTACGTCGTCAACGTCGACACCACCCTGCGATCCTGGGACGATGCATATGAGATTCGCCGAACTGCCCCAAAGCTCGACTATGCCACCGACGATCGCGTCCTTCGCGCTGCCGATGCCGTGGCGTTTGCCAGTCGATGGGCGATGCAATCCGCCATCCAGCACTCCGGAGTCGACGCTTCTCGAGCGATCCTGCACATGCCCTGCGTCCGCGCCAACCTCGGCACACCCCGGACGACGCGTCCTCAGGGGCCGCTGCACATCATCTTCATCGGCAACGACTGGGTCCGCAAGGGCGGCCCACGCCTGCTCGCCTGGCATCAAGAGCGCTGGGTTGATCGAGCCGTGCTGCACATCTGCTCGGCCCATGCCCTCATCGATCGCGCCGCTCGCAACGTGCAGTGGCTGGGCAAGGTCGATCACGCGACACTCGTGGGCACGATGCTGCCCACCATGGATCTCTGTGTGATTCCCACGTGGGAAGACACCTTTCTTATCGCCGCCCAGGAAGCCCAGGCCGCCGGCGTGCCGGTGATCACCTCCAAGCTTGCGGCGATCCCCGAAGTGGTCCGCGATGGCGTGACCGGTCTGCTCATCCCGCGCCGCGATGACGCCGGCTTCGTCGCCGCCGTCGAGCGATTGATCGTGGGCGAGCCCGAGCGGCTGCGGATGTCCGCCGCGGCGATCCAGCACGTCCGAGAGAATCTCAACGCCGACCTCTGGCACACCCATTTGCTGGATCAACTCGTCGCTTTGGCCGATGGTCGTCCCTTGCGCACGCTCCCCGCATCGATTGTCGAAGATACTCCACACGCATGAACCGCGCCACCTGGATCACCACCGACCCCAGGCCCGAGGGCCTGCTGCCGCCCGCGGCTCGTCAGGGTCCGGCGCGCGTGCTCTTCATCCACGGTCGAGAGCTTGGCTTTGCCACGACTGCGCGCATTCTCGAGCGCTGCGCCGCAGACCGCACGGATATCGACGCTGTTCATGTCCACGTGCCCATGACCGGCTGGGCCCGGCGGCTGGCCGCCGCAGCGCCGTTCCCCGCCTTCGGACTTGATCTCCAGCCCTATCGCGCGTTGCTGATCATGCGTCATGTCGTGCGCTCGCTCATCCGCCAGCATCTCGATCTGAACCACTTCGACGCCGTGCACTTCATGACGCAGCAAAAGGCGATGGTGCTGCCCGAGCTCAAGCGTCTTGCGCCCCGCTGCCGATTCATCATCAACTCCGACGCCGCGAGCACGGCGTATCTCCGCGCATTTCACCTCCCCGCACGGCCGTGGTCCCTCGAACTTCGCGCCGAACGCACCATTCTGCGATCCGCCGACATGGTCGCCTGCGCAAGCCGCTGGGTCTCTGACAACATGGTCGCCGACGAGGGCGTCGATCCCGATCGCATCATCCTCCACAAACCCTGCGCCATCCGCGAAGCGGGCATGCCCGCTCGCGCCCACGACGATCAGCCCCCCCGCGGCTCACCCGGCGCACCACCTGTCCGCATCGCGTTCATCGGCAATGACTGGGACCGCAAAGGCGGTCCACGTCTGGTCCGCTGGCAGCAGCAGCACTTCGTCGATCGCGCCGAGATCCACGTCTGTTCACGCACCGCTCCGCAGGACCACTCTTTGCGCAACATCGTCTGGCATGGCCAGACTCCGCACGCCAAGCTCATGACCGAGATTCTCCCTTCGTGCGATCTCTTCGTGATGCCCACCACCGCCGACACGTTTCTGATCGCCGCACAGGAGGCCCAGGCCGCCGGGCTGCCCGTGCTCACTTCCCGACTCGCCGGCATCCCCGAAGTCGTCCGCCACGGCAAGACCGGTTTCCTCCACCACCCGACCGACGACGCCGGATTCCTGAGTTCCCTCACGCGCCTTATCGACGACTCGGCGCTGCGTCAGCGCATGGGCCTTGCCGCAGTCGAGCATGCCGCCACGAACCTCAACGGCCTGATCTGGCACAACCATCTGCTCACCCAGATCGTCGCGCTCGTCGACGGCACGCCAATCCGCTACGCCCCCGATGGCGTCGATGTCCGCCGAGATGACGCCGAGCCGATCAACCCGCGCACCCAGCGCGAATCCGCGACCTAATCTCCGACATGCCTCCTCCCTCAACCGGCTCGACCTTCCGCCAACGGCTCGGCACGTACTTTGTCGGCGTGGCATTGGGATGCCTTATTCTGGGGATGTTCTGGTCCGCACGGAACAAAGCTGCCCAGAATGCCGCAGCAGAGGCTGCCCAGAGTCAGAGGGTTGTCTCGCCGGGTTTGCCAAACCCTGCCTCGCAACCACAAGCCACTCCGAATCCCACAAAGTGATGAGCTTGCTCGCCGAAACGGCCAATCTGTTCGGCTATTATCGGGGTACTTGCCCGGGTGTCGTGCCGCGCTGCTGTTAGCGTTTGCACGTCCGGGTCCGGGTCTCGCTCGCAGGGATGTGACACGCACGATGCCCGCACCGACTTCGACCAAGACGTCTCGCGTTCGATCGTCCAAGCCCGCCGTCAGCGGCGGAAAGGCCAAGCGTGGCTTGCCCGTCGAAGTGACCTCCGCCGGTTCCTCGCCGGAAGCGGTGAACGCCGACATCTTCACACCTCCGGTGCCGACACGACCGGTGACGATGGCCGAGCTTGACCCAGCCAAGTGCATCCGCGTCCGCGGGGCTCGCGAGCACAATCTGAAGAACATCGACGCGCAGATTCCGCGCGATCGGCTTGTGGTCATCACCGGGCTCTCGGGTTCGGGCAAGAGTTCGCTCGCCTTTGACACCATCTTCGCCGAGGGCCAGCGGAAGTACATGGAGTCGCTGTCGGCGTACGCCCGGCAGTTTCTGGATCAGCTCAAGAAGCCCGATGTGGATGACATCGAAGGGCTCCCGCCGACGATCGCGATCGAGCAGCGTTCGGGCGTCTCCAACCCGCGGTCCACCGTCGCGACGACGACGGAAATCTACGATTACCTGCGTCTGCTCTACGCGCGCTGCGGCTCGCCCGCGTGCTGGTTTCCGACCAAAGTCCGCAAAGACGGCGTCGTCCAGCAGCGTTGCGGCCGAGCCATCTCGGCGACCGGTGCCACGCAGATCATCGATGCCGTCATGGCCTTGGGGAGCCCTGCTCACCGAGCCGGGTCATCTTCCGCCACTGCCGATCTGCGGATGATGATTCTCGCCCCGGTCGTTCGCGCCCAAAAGGGCTTCCACAAGGAGGTCCTGGAAGACGCCCAGCGTCAGGGCTGGGGCCGCGTCCGCGTCGCGCCCGGCGGCAAGAACGCCCAGGTGCTCGAAATTCGCGACGTGCTCGCCAAGGGCGGCGAGAACCCGCTCGGTCTGGCCCGCTACGAAAAGCACTCGATCGACATCGTGATCGATCGCATCGTGCTCCGTCCCGATGCCCGCCAGCGCGTCGCCGAGGCGGTGGAGTCGGCGCTCAAGCTCGCCGACGGCTCGGTCACGATCTCGCTGGAGAGCGACGGCCAGTGGCAGGACAAAGTCTTCAGTGAGAAGTTCGCCTGCCCGGATCATCCGGAGTGTGCCCTCGAAGAGCTCTCGCCCCGACTGTTCAGCTTCAACTCGCCCCACGGCGCGTGCGCCGAGTGCCACGGCCTCGGGCTGATCATGGAGTTCGACGAGGAACTCTGCATCCCCGACCCGTCAAAGTCGCTCGCTGAGGGCGCGGTGAAGCCGTGGAAGGTCCCGCCCCCGATGGGCCGCTTCTTCCGCAAGCGGCTGCGGCATTTCTGCGACAGGTTCGAGGTCAGCCAGCACCTCTCCTTCAGTGCGTTCAGCGCAACCCACAAACGCATCCTGCTCAAGGGCACCACGCCTGAGGACGAGAAGAAGTACGGCGCAAAGTTCGAGGGCGTCGGGCCTTCACTTCGTGGGTGGTACGAAAAGACCGAAAGCTCGTTCATGCGCGAGTGGCTGGGGCAGTACATGCAGGAAAAGTCCTGCCCGACCTGCCACGCCGACCGCTTGCGCATCGAAGCCCTACACGTGCAGCTCTCCAGTGCCCACGCCGCAGACGTGGGCAGGGCGGCGTCGGAGACGATCATCGGGCGATCCGAATCCGCCATCGCGATGGGCCCGGGCCGCACGCTGAACATCGCCGAGCTGTCACGGCTCACCATCAACGACGCGGCGGACTTCATCGCGTCACTCCAACTCACCAGCGAGCAGCGGACCATCGCCGAGCCGATCTTGCGCGAGCTCGCCGGTCGGCTTGGGTTTCTCTCCAGTGTCGGCCTGGAATATCTCTCGCTGGATCGCAAGACCGGCACGCTCTCCGGCGGCGAGGCGCAGCGCATCCGCCTCGCGACTCAGGTCGGCTCCAAGCTCGTCGGCGCGTGCTACGTGCTGGATGAACCGACCATCGGCCTGCACCAGCGCGACAACGCCCGCCTGATCAACACCCTGCGACATCTCGCCGACATCGGCAACACCGTGCTCGTCGTTGAGCACGATGAGGACATGGTCCGTGCCGCCGACCACGTGCTGGATGTCGGCCCCGGTCCGGGCGTGCACGGCGGTCGCATCGTCGCCCAGGGCACCGTGCCCGAAATCATCGCGGCCAACTCGCTCACCGGCCAATATCTGGGCGGCACACGCTCGATCGCCGTGCCCGAGAAGCGTCGCTCTCTGGATGCCAAGCGCGCTCTGACGGTCATCAACCCGCGCGAGAACAACCTCAAGGGCGATTCGGTCACGTTCCCGCTGGGCGGTCTGATCTGCGTCACCGGCGTATCGGGCTCGGGCAAGAGCACGCTGGTCAGCGACATCCTGCTCGCCGCGGCGAGAAAGCACGTCGGCACATCCCGCGCCCGAGTGGGCGCGCACGACAAGATCACCGGCTTCAAGAACGTCGACCGCGTCATCGAGGTGGATCAGAGCCCGATCGGCCGAACGCCCCGATCCAATCCCGCAACCTACACCGGCATCTTCGACGAGATTCGTCGCATCTTCTCAACGACTAAAGAAGCGAAGATCCGCGGGTACAAGCCCGGGCGATTCTCCTTCAACGTCCCCGGGCGATCCGGCGGCGGACGCTGCGAGGCCTGCGAAGGCCAGGGGCTGAAGAAGATCGAGATGCACTTCCTCCCCGATGTCTTCGTCGCCTGCGAAGTCTGCTCGGGCAAACGCTACAACCGCGAGACGCTCGAGGTGCTCTACCGCGGCAAGTCCATCGCCGACGTGCTGGCCCTCACCGTCGAACAATCCTGCGCCTTCTTCGAGAACCACCCGCGCATTCTGCGATTCGTCACATGCCTGCGCGATGTCGGGCTCGGATACATCGAACTCGGTCAACCCTCCACCCAGCTCTCCGGCGGCGAGGCCCAGCGCGTGAAGCTCGCGACCGAGCTCGGCAAGATCGGCGGGCCCCTGCCCGGATCCGGTCGGCGCAAGGCCGGCGATGAAGATGATGAGCCAGTCGTCGTGGATGATCTTTCCGCCGAAGACGCCGGGGGTGAAGACGATCTTGATGACGCCCAGGCCGAGGCGAGCATCCGCAAGGGCTCGTCCGCGCCAGCAGCGCGGACCGCTTCGCCCGGCCCCTTCCCCAGCACCGCGCACACGCTCTATGTCCTCGATGAACCAACCACGGGCCTGCACTTTGAAGACGTGCGACGGCTGATCGAGGTGCTGAACCGGCTCGCCGATGCCGGGCACACGCTGGTGGTCATCGAGCACAACCTGGACGTGATCAAGTGCGCTGACTGGCTCATTGATCTGGGGCCGGAAGGCGGCGACAAGGGCGGGCGCGTGATCGCCGCGGGAACGCCGGAGCAGGTCATGGACGTTTCCGGAAGTTATACGGGTCGGTTTCTGAAAGCGCACCTGAAAGCCCAGCGTCGATGACGCCGTTTGCCCATGTTTCAACAGGATGCCGCGTAGGATCGCACCGTGCCGAGCACACGCTACTTTGACAACGCCGCGACCAGTTTTCCCAAGCCGCCCGCGGTGCTGGAGGCGATGACGCGCTACATGACCGAGTGTGGCGCACCCAGCCGCGGTGCGCACGCACCGGCACGCTCCGCTGCGGGGCTCGTTCGCAGATGCAGGCAACGTCTCGCCACGCTGGTCGGCCTCACCAGCCCCGAGCATGTGGTGTTCGGCTACAACACTTCCGACGGACTGAATCTCGGCGTCAAGGGCGTCTACGCCGCCGCGCGGCGAGTGCGCGGCCAAGCTGCTCCGCTGCACATCGTCATCACGGCGATGGAGCACAACTCGATCCTGCGCCCGGTAAACGCGCTCCGCGAACTCGATCCGAACCTGAGTGTGACAATCGTCTCAGCCGACCCGGCGACGGGATTGATCGACCCCGCCGACATCGCCCGCGCGATTCGCCCCGGCCAGACGGTGCTGGTCTGCGTCAATCACGCCAGCAACGTCACCGGCACTGTGCAGGACCTCGACGCCATCGGGCGCGAGTGCGCGCGATTCGGCGCGGGTTCCTCGCACGACGGCGTGCTGCTGCTCGTTGACGCCGCCCAGTCGTTAGGTCATGTTGATGTCAACATGCTCCGCTCGCACATCGACCTCTTGGCGTTTCCCGGACACAAGGGGCTGCTCGGCCCGACGGGTGTGGGGGGGCTGTGCATCCGTCCGGGCGTGGAGCGTCGGCTTGACACGATCCGCGAAGGGGGCACCGGCAACCTGAGCGAACAACTGAGCCACCCCAGTGCCCTCCCCGAGAAGTATGAGCCCGGCTCGCACAACACCATGGGCATCATCGGGCTCTCCGAGGGCGTCGCGTGGCTCTTGGAACGTGGCATCGTTGAGGTGCGCCAGCATGAAGTCGCGCTCATGCAGCGGTTCATCGAGCGTCTTGCCCCGGACATCTCGGGTCGTTGCGAGCATGCTCCCGGCCTGCGACTTCTTGGGCCGCTTGAGATCGAACGACGCGTGGGTGTGTTCACGTTCGTGCACGATGAGCTTTCGCCGCAGGAACTGGCGATGGCGCTCGAATCCAGCTTCGGTGTGCTGACGCGGGCGGGGTTGCACTGTGCGCCCCTCGCGCACGAGCTGATGGGCACCTCGGCCTCTGGCGACCGGAGCGCCGGCGGGGTCCGGCTGAGCTTCGGGCCGTTCCTGACCGTGGACGATGTTGAGCACGCCGCCCGTGCGCTCTGCACGATCTGCAGCGAGCATCGCTCGGCGGCCGCGATCGCCGGATAGAACTGCGGTATTCTGGGTGCCATGCCCGACGCCGCTCCATCCGCGCCCGCGACCGGTCGCTCGCCCACGCTCTACCTGATCGATGGCTATGCCCAGTTCTTTCGGGCCTATCACGCCATCCGCACGCCGATGTCCTCGCCGGTCACCAAAGAGCCGACGAACATGAGCTTCGGGTTCCTCGGCATGCTGCTGAAGCTGCTCCGCGGCGAGGGCGCGCTCGGCGGGCCGCCGGACTACGTCGCGCTCACACTGGATGTCTCCGGCGATCGCGGCACGTTTCGCACGCAGCTCTATCCAGAATACAAGGCCACGCGAGATGACCCGCCGGAAGATCTTGAGCCGCAGGTGCAGCGGTGCCTGAAGACGATGGAAGCGATGGGCATCCCGATTCTCGGCGCGGCGGGCTTCGAGGCCGACGATGTCATCGCGACGCTCGTGAAAGACCTGCGTTCTCGCCACCCAGAGCTGCGCATCCGCATCATCAGCAAAGACAAGGATCTCAAGCAGCTCCTTGCGAATGACCACGTCGAGCTGTACGACGTGCACCATGAAGCGATCATCGATCAGAGGGCGCTGAAAGAGGAGACCGGCCTGGAGCCGAAGCAGGTGATCGACTATCTCGCGCTCATGGGCGATAACGTCGACAATGTGCCCGGCGTTGTGGGCATCGGGCCAAAGACCGCTGCGCAGCTCATCGTGGAGTATGGCTCGCTCGAGGGTGTGCTGGCCGAGGCGGCGAAGGAGAACAGCGCGATCAAGGGCAAGCGGCTGGAGAACATCCGCGCCGCCGTGCCGCACCTGCCGCTGTCGCGTGAGCTCGTCACGCTTCGTGACGATGCGCCGGTGACGCTGGAACTTGAAGCCGCACGGGCGGAGAAGATTCGGCTCAGCGAACTCATGCCCGTGCTGAAGGAACTGGGATTCAACCGGTATCAGGACGAGCTGCGGACACTGATGGGTCAGCCCGCGGTGATGCCGCCACCTGCTCCTGTGAGCGAGACGCCAAAGCCGGCCGCGCCTCCCTCGAAGAAGTCCGCCACCGCCAGCTCCGGAGATCTGTGGGGTGGGGGTGGTGGGGGGTTGTTCGATCAGGTCGAGGTCAAGGGGCCGAGCACCGTGCGCGTGCAATCCGGCGTGTATCGCTGTATCACGTCGCCCAAGGAGCTGCGCGAGCTGGTCGAGGAACTGCGCGAGGCGGAGGTGATCTCGATCGATACCGAGACCACCGGCCTGCCCGCGCTGCGCCATGAGCTCGCCGGCGTCTGTCTGAGCACGAAGATCGGCACGGGCGTGTACGTGCCGACGCGCTCGCCCACGCCGAGCGATCACATGGATCAGCAGGCGGTGCTCGGCATGCTTCGCCCGATCCTGGAAGACCCGACGCGGCCGAAGTGCGGGCACAATCTGAAGTTTGACATGCTGGTCTTCCGTCGCGCGGGCGTGAAGCTGGCCGGGTGCTGCGTGCCGGCGGATCGGCTCGGAACGCCTGCGCCGGCGAACCTGCCGTGGGATTCGGACACGGGCGTGATCTCGACGATCTTTGACTCGATGGTGGCGTCGTACCTGATCGACGCCGAGCGATCGAGCCACGGGCTGGACGCACTCGCGCTCGCGCTGCTGGGCAGAACGAATGTGTCGATCACCGAACTGATCGGCACCGGCAAGGACCAGCGGCGATTCGATCAGGTCCCGCTGGACGCCGCGACGCAATACGCCGCCGAAGACGCCGACGTGGCGCTGCAACTGCGAGCGATCATGCTCCCGCAGATCGAGGCGATGGCGTTGCGGCCGCTCTTTGAGCGCGTGGAGATGCCGCTGGTCGAGGTGCTTGCCGAGCTGGAGTGGAACGGCATCCGCGTGGACAAAGCCGAGCTGGAGCTTCAGCGTGCCCGCCTGCAGCAGCGCATCGACACGCTCCGCCGCGAGATCGTCGGGGCGGCGGAAGATGCGCTCGGTCGGCCGTTCAATCCCGATTCGCCCAAGCAGCTCGCGGGTGTGCTCTTCAACAAGCCGAGCGACGCGGCGGAGCCGGGGCTCGGGCTCAAGCCGATCAAGCGCATCAAGACGGGATACTCAACCGATGCGGAGGTGCTCGACAAGCTCGCCGAGGACCCGACGATCACCACGCCGATCCCGAAGCTGATCGTCGAGCATCGCGAGTTGAGCAAGCTGGTGAACACGTATCTCGAAGCACTCGTGGACGACATCTATCCCGAAGTGCCCGCCGCACCGGAGCATCTGCGCGGGCTGGCCGGGCGCATCCACTGCTCGTTCAATCAGACGGTCGCCGCGACGGGGCGGCTGGCGTCCAGCGATCCAAACCTGCAGAACATCCCGATCCGCACGGATGTCGGGCGCGAGATCCGCCGCGCATTCGTCGCCCCGCCGGGGTGCGTGCTGATCAGCGCGGACTATTCGCAGATCGAGCTGCGTTTGCTCGCGCACCTTTCACGCGATCCGGCCTTGATCCAGGCGTTTCAGGACGATCAGGACATTCATACCGCCGTCGCGGCCCAGATCCACGGCGTGCCGCTGGACAAGGTGACGCGTGAGCAGCGCTCCGGCGCGAAGATGGTCAACTTCGGCATCGTCTACGGCATCACGGCCTTCGGCCTGGCGCGTCGCCTCGGTGTCAGCAACACCCAGGCCGACGAGATCATCACCGGTTACAAGAAACGCTTCGCGGGGATCACGACCTTCCTGCAGGAGTGCATCGATCAGGCGACGCGCTTCGGTTATGTTCAGACGATGCTCGGCAGGCGTCGCCCGATCACAGATATTCACTCAACCAATCCAAGTCGTAGAGCGTTCGCTGAGCGCACCGCGATCAACTCGGTCGTGCAGGGCTCGGCCGCCGATCTGATCAAGCTCGCCATGGTCGATCTGCACGCGGCGACCCACGGCACATTGCCGACCGGTGTCCGCATGCTCCTGCAGATTCACGACGAACTGGTGTTCGAGACGCCAGCCGCCAGCGCAGACGCGGCGTGCGAGATCATCAAGTCGTCGATGGAGGGAGCCATGACCTTAAGCGTGCCGCTGAAGGTGGAAGTCGGAACGGGCGTGAACTGGTTCGAAGGAAAGTAGGCGTCCGTGTTCGCCCTCAGCGTGATCTCGTGTGATGGGCACGCTACACCCGCACAAGCGCAAGGCACCGATCCAGCCGCGAGAGCGTGCTTGATCGCCCGAGGGCGGCGAGGGTTTCAGCGATGCCGGGGCTCACTCCAGCACCCGTCACACCCACACGCAACGGCTGTGCAAGCTGCCCGATGCCAATGCCCAGTTGCTGGGCGAGTTGCTCCAGCAGCGTGTGGATCGTGCCCGCGGCCCAATCCGACTGACCGAGCGATGCCAGCCGCTCGCGTGCGGCATTGAGCAGTTCGACCCCTGTCCTTGGCGTGCCGCCTTGCGGTGCGTTCTTGGCATCGGGCGTGCGCAGCTTGTCCAGCGCTTTGGCGTCATACGCAACTTCGTCATCGGCCACGAGTGCGAACCGCACCGCGTTGATCCCATCGCGGAGCGTCTTGGCCCTCGGCTTCACCGCGGCCGCAAGGATGCTGAACGCCGACTCGCCGCGAGTCAGCAGCTTGGCGAGCACCTCCGGCTCGTACTCGGCGAGAAACGCCCGCCATTTCGCGGCAAACTGCTGATCGGTGAGCGCGTTGAGATAGTCTCCGTTGAACGACTGCAGCTTGGCCCGATCAAACTTCGCCGGAGTCTTGCCGACGCGGTCCACAGAGAAGTGCTCCGCCATGAATGCGGCGTCGAACTTCTCAAGGTCCTTACCGTCGGGCAGCTTCATGCCCGGATTCCAGCCCAAGAGCGCGATGAAGTTGATGATCGCCTCGGGCACATACCCATTTCGGCGGAAATCCCAGACCTCGATCTCTGGCAGCGTCACGCCCAGCTTGGCCGCGATCAGCCCCGCGAGATCCAGATTGTCATTCTCTCCCGCAACAAAGTCGGCGACCATCTGGGTGTCCTGCTGTAGCGACGCCGCGAGCGCGGCGGGCGTGACCGACGTGTCCTTGGCCATCAGGTCTTTCACGGCCTTTCGCGCCGCCTTGGCCTTGTCGCGCTTGCTCATCTTGCTGCCGTCCATGTTCATGATCAGCGGCATGTGCGCAAAGCTCGGGGTGCGGAAGGGCTGCTTGGTGTCCAGACGCGTGAGCGCGCGCTGCAGCGCGACGTGACGTGGGGTGTTGGCCAGATGCTCCTGCGCCCGCATCACGTGCGTGACACCCATCAGCTCGTCATCGATCACCACGGCAAAGTGATACGTCGGAAAGCCGTCGGCCTTGCGAATGACAAAGTCGTCGACCTCGCCCGGAGCGATCTTCACGTCGCCCAGAATCTCATCGCGCACGATCACCGCGCTTGAGTCCATCGCAAACCGCACCACGTGCGGCTCGCCCTTCTTCGCGCGTTCAATGCGAGCGGTACAGGGCTGGCCGAAGGTGAAGTCGGCCGGACGCGGGTACTTGAACGTCTGCTTCGCGGCCACCGCCATCTTGCGGAGCTTGTCCAGTTCGTCGGCAGAATCAAACGCCGGATACGCCCGCCCAATGCTCATCAGATACTCGATGTACGCGTTGTACATCGCAACACGCCGGGCCTGAAAGTATGACCCAACGTCGCGGGCCTGCGCCCCGATCGTCCGAAGCGAGCCATCAGCTCCGGCGACCTCCAGCGTCGGACCGTCGTCCCATTCGATGCCCAGCCAGGCGAGGTCTTCCAGAATGCCTCGCGCCGACTCGTCGCTGGAGCGGGCCTGGTCCGTGTCCTCGATGCGGATCATGAATCGACCGCCTTGCCCCGGCGTACCACTGCGGGCTCGATGCTCAAGTTCCGCCCGCTTGGCAAACGCCCAGCAGAACAGGGCCGATCTGGCCCCGCCGATGTGCAGGTGGCCGGTGGGCGATGGTGCAAAGCGTGTGACGACTGGGCCTGAAGACATAGGGACTGAGCGTATTCGTCCATCCGTGGCCGAGCGTGCCAAAACGCCTTGACGGCGGAACTCGCCGACCCGGTCAACAATCACCGTGATGCCCAGGAACAAGTCCGCACAACCGGTCGATAGCACGAGTGCTCACGCCTCACCATCGCAACCCCTCGCAGCGGGTCAATCGCTCTCGCCCGCCGACGTCATCGAACTGCGTCAGTTGTTCTGGTCCAACGTCCTCCGCGACATGCTTATGGGCCTCTCGTCGCTGCAGGAAAAGCAGCCCGAGCTCTTCGACGGCCGCAGCGCGATTCTGACCCATCAGGGCGAGCGGATCCCCATCGCTCATCTCCAGCCCGTCTTCGCGGTCAGCGTGCCCAAGGATGGGTCGCAGCACGATGCCTCGATCGCCGTGCAGTGCACCGTCTTCCGCGTGCAGACCCCCGGCGGCGAGGTCTTCACGCTCCCGATCCAAGAGATCCGCGGCCTGCACATGCTCACGCCCGAACTGGTGACCAAGCTGCAGCATCTGGAAGAGGATGAGGATGAAGATGCGCCCGAAGGCCGTCCCGCCCATCCCTTCGGGTTCGCCGCGTTCGCCTCTCTGCCCAAAACGCCTCCCTCACCGCCCCCGGAGCATCCCACCGAGTGATCTTTGTCCGGATCGGGGCGAACCAGGCCACGAGCTTGAACGTATTGATGTGTGTCGATATACTCCGGGAGTCGGCACGAGCCACTCGGGACATGCATCAAACCGACGTGCCGAGCATCTCTGGGCGGTTCATCTGCGAAGAGTTCTCGGCGGGCCGTGGGAGTTGCGCTCAAGGACGAGCTGGTCGAAGGTCGTGTTCATCTCGGAGCAGTCATGCGCACGCTCGTCGCCATTCCTGTGTACAACGAAGAACGCACCGTTCAGCGCGTTCTGGCCCACGTGCTGCAGTACATCGACGATGTATTGGTGATTGACGACGGCTCGACCGACAAGACCGTCGCCATGCTCCCCAAGCTGCCTGTGGACGTGATCCGACACGCCCGCAACCGGGGATATGGCCACGCTTTGCGTGACGCGTTCGCGTGGGCCGACATCCACGGGTTCGACTGGATCATCACGATGGATTGTGACGAGCAGCACGAGCCGCAATCGATCCCCGCGTTTCTCGAATCGGCCAGCCAGAACAGGGCCGACATCATCAGCGGTTCTCGCTACCTCGCCATGGCCGACGCCGAGGGCTCGGTGCCCGCCGATCGCCGCGCGATCAACGCGACGATGACCGACGAGATCAACACTCGGCTGGGTCTGAAGCTCACCGACTCATTCTGCGGCTTCAAGGCCCACCGCGTCGACGCGCTCCGTCGGCTCAAGCTGTCCGAGAACGGCTACGCATTCCCGATGCAGTTCTGGACCCAGGTCGCGGCCCAGGGCCTGCGTGTCGAAGAAATCCCTGTGAAGCGCATCTACACCGAAGCCAATCGCACATTCGGGGCCGGGCTGGATGATCCCGAGCGCCGCCTGCGCCACTACCGCAGCGTCCTGAACACCGAGGTCGCGCGATGGGCCGGCAAGCTCCCGCCCGCCGCCGCCATCGCGCTGCGGCAGAGCCAGGAATCCTGCTGGTGCCCGGAACAGTGAGCACATCCATGATCTTCGACATCGGTGCTGGGCCGCAGGTGCATCTGCATCCAGGTGCGGCGTCTTGGTCGGCGTTGATCGCGGCGCGGTTTTCGAAGCTGGATGATCGCGGTCGAACCTTTCGTGCCGAGCTCGGGCTCGATCCCGCACGGCCAGTGGTGATGTCGGGCCACCAGCCGCAGTTCTGGCATCCGGGAATTCTCGCTAAGCTGATGACTCTTCAGACCGTCGTACAGAGGTCTCGCGCCGAAAGTCGCGGTGCGGCTCAGGCCGTCTGGCTGGTCGTCGACCATGACGAAACCGCCACGGGGGTGCGCTATCCGGTGGTCGATCGCTCGGGCGTGGTCGCCGCACGCACCCTTGCCATGGATGGTGGAAGTGGGGAGTCCTCGACCTCTGGCGCGATGAGTCGCACCGAGACCCTGACACACGTGCCCCTGGCCCGGCGTGCGGCAACACCGTCATTGAGCATGCCCCGACTCGCCTCCGGTGAGCGGTTCGGTGCGCCCGGTGTCGAGCCGGGACTTGAACGCATCGTTGAAGCCATGCGCCGCCACGCGAGCGAACCGAACATCGCTCGACAGATCGCCAAGGCCTCGCTCGATTGCGTATGCGACGATCCGGCAGACCTGCCAAAGATCGTCTTCGCGACTGACATCGCTCGCACGACATTGATGCGAGAGATGCTGGCTTCAATGGCGAGTGAGCCCGAACGCTGCATCATGGCCTACAACGCCGCTGCCGCGGCGCACCCCTCGGCCCGTGTCGCGTCACTTGCGATGGGCGATGATCCGGAGCTTCCGGTCTGGCGCATTGCCCAGGCCAAGGGATCAACAAGACGCCCCGCACGTGCCGCAATGCTCGCCGGTGATCGCGGCGCCACAGCCGTTGCCGCCGGAGAGTTTGTCCCTCGCGCGATTCTGCTGACAGGCATGATGCGCCTCGCCGGCTGCGATCTGTTCATCCATGGACTTGGAGGTGGTGGGAGTGGTGGGGGGGCGGCAGCCGAGGACGAGGGCGGCTACGACGCGATCACCACCCGCTGGTTGCGAGATTGGCTGAACGTCGAGATCGGGCCGCTGGCCGTAGCGACGGCGACGCTTCGACTGCGGATGACAACCGATCGCCCGGTGATCACCCCGTTCCAGGTCGCGCACGCCCAGTGGCTCGCTCATGCCGCCGAGCATCGCCCGGAACTGCTCAACGATCACGATGGTGCGCAGCAGCGAGCGTCGGCTGTTGCCACACTTACGCAGCTTCGACATCGCCGAGATCCGGCATCACGGGCCACCAAGGCGGCGGCGTATCGCGATCTCCATCGCACGCTCGCGGCCGCGCGGTCTCGCCACTCCAACGAGCTTTCCGCGATGAGATCCGCCGCCGAGGCCGCCGCGAGCCGGCGCTCCGAGGCCGAACTGCTCGCCGATCGCACATGGGCCAGCCCGATGTATGAGCCGGCTCAGATTGCTGAACTTCGATCAACGATCGATTCCGCATTCGGCGGTGCGTGAACGCATACTGGCCCGGGCATCTCGCGACATCGGCAGCTTCACATGCGCTTCGGTCTGGGGCCTGAAAGGACCCAAGTTCCTTGCCGGGTGCATAAGCACCCGGAATCGCAACCACGTGATCGCCGAGCCCCGGAGGGGCGAAAGCACGCAGTTCAGCGCCAACCGCCTGCTCACACCTCGTGCGCCAACTCCCATCGCTCGGGCGATCGCCACAGCCGCGAGCGCATCAGCTCGCGCTCCAGCACAAACTCCTTCGGCAGGCGATCCAGGAATCGGTCGAAAAGCTCTTCGTGCGAGCGCGCCTCGCTCGCGCCGGCGTCTCGGCCCACCGACATCAAGTCGTGGAACGTCGCCGACGGGAAGTCGAGCCCCTTCCATTCCAGGTCCTCATACCGCGGCATCCACCCAAGCGGGCTCTCCACGGCGAACCCGCGCCCGTGCACGCGATCCACGATCCACTTCAGCACCCGCATGTTGTCCCCGAAGCCCGGCCAGATGAACTTGCCCTGCTCGTTCTTTCGGAACCAGTTCACCCGGAAGATCCGCGGCGGGTTGTTCACGCGACGCCCGATGTTCAGCCAGTGCGTGAAATAGTCGGCCATGTTGTACCCGCAGAACGGGAGCATCGCCATCGGGTCGCGCCGCATCGCCGCCTGCCCGATCGCCGCGGCGGTCGCCTCCGACCCCATCGTCGCCGCGAGATAGACCCCGTGTGACCAGTTGAAGGCCTGAAACACCAGCGGCATGTCGGTGCTCACGCGCCCGCCAAAGACAAACGCCGCGATGGGCACGCCGGCGGGGTTCTCCCACTCCGGATCGATGCACGGGCACTGGCTCGCGGGCGCGGTGAAGCGTGCATTCGGATGGGCCGCGGGTCGGCCGCAGCCGGGCTTCCAGTCTTCGCCCTTCCAGTCGATCAGGTGCGCCGGGGGCTGCTCGGTCATGCCCTCCCACCAGACGTCGCCATCGTCGGTCAGCCCGACGTTGGTGAAGATCGTGTTCTTCGCGATCGACGCCATCGCATTCGGATTGCTCCTGGAGTTGGTTCCCGGCGCAACGCCAAAGAACCCGGCCTCCGGATTGATCGCGTGCAGCTTGCCGTCGGGACCCTTCTTGATCCACGCGATGTCATCGCCCACCGTCGTCACCTTCCAGCCCTCAAACGCCGTCGGCGGCACGAGCATGGCGAGGTTGGTCTTCCCGCACGCGCTCGGGAAAGCGGCGGCGAGATACGTCTTTTCACCCTGTGGCGAGGTGATGCCCATGATGAGCATGTGCTCGGCCATCCACCCCTCATCGCGGGCCATCACGCTCGCGATGCGCAGCGCCAGACACTTCTTGCCCAATAGAGCGTTCCCGCCATACCCAGAGCCGTACGACCAGATCTCATACGTCTCGGGAAAGTGCACGATGTACTTCTTGGCGATGTCGGGCTCGCAAGGCCACGCGACATCCTTCTGCCCGGGCGCCAGTGGCGCGCCGATCGAATGCATGCACGGGATGAACGCGCCATCGCCCAGCGCATCCAGCACCCGCGTGCCGATACGCGTCATGATCCGCATGTTCACGACCACATACGGGCTGTCGGTAATCTGCACGCCCACCTTGGCGATTGGTGAACCGATCGGCCCCATGCTGAACGGGATCACATACATGGTCCGACCACGCATGCAGCCGTCAAACATCTTGTGGACCGTTGCCCGCATCTCGGCGGGCGGCGCCCAGTTGTTCGTCGGCCCCGCGTCGCCCTTGGCCGCGGAGCAGACATACGTCCGCTCCTCCACCCGCGCCACGTCCGAAGGGTGTGATCGCGCCAGATACGAGTTGGGACGCTTCGCAGGGTTCAGCTTGATGAATGTCCCTGCCGCGACCATCTCCTCACAGAGCCGGTCATATTCGCCCTGGGACCCATCGGTCCAGACAACGCGATCCGGCTTGCACAGCGTGACCATGTCGCTCACCCACGACGCCAGCTTTTTGTTGCGGGTCGGGGCGGCGGTCTTTTCAAGGGTTGCGGAACTCATGAGTCTGCCTCCATTCGGCATCGGCGATCGATTCGAGCGTGCCTCTCATGCTACAAGACCTCGCCGCGTCTCGCACGCCGCGTTCGCTGCACGTTCGCGTATCAGAGTGGACAAACTCGGGCATTCCCTAGTGCGTCCGATCGCGCGCACAAGTCCCCGCCAGGGGATCTCCGCGTTCGAGCGTGTGCCCCGTCTCGCCGACTTCTCAAAGCTGCGACGCCACATCGTCGACGACGTTGTCGGCACCCCGCCCATCCACCCGTACGATCCGGTCGGCCGTCTGGGTGTACAGCGTGTCCCGCAGGTTCAGCAGCACCCCGATCTCTTCCAAAACGCCCTTGCCCGTAAGTGTCGGGCGATGCGTGTTGTCGGCGTGTTCCAAGCGTGCCCGAAGCGTTGCTTCCGTCGCACGCAGATACACCACACGCACCCGCCCGCTGGCGCGATAGGCGTGGATCAGCTCCGACACGCCGTGGGCCGTCGGCGTCCCTCCCCCAAGAGCGACCACAGGAGCTGGATCAGGATGGTCCCGAAGCACGTCCTGAAGCGCGGCCAGTTCCGCCCGTCGAAACGCCGGCTCCCCATACCGCCGAATCGCCTCCGCCGCGTGCACGCAGCCAAGCACGCCGGGCGATAGATCGTCAAGATCAACAAACGGGCGAGTCAGCCGATGCGACAACGCACGACCGATCGTCGACTTTCCGCTCCCGCGGAGACCGATCAAAAGCAGTGCGGCGTGCGACGGCAGATGGCCCATGCTGGGCAACAGTATCGGTCTAAACTCAACCCACCATCGCCCATGACCACCCGGTTCTTCTGCATCGATCTCGGGGACAAACGCACAGGCCTGGCCATTGGCGACGATCAGACCCGCATCTGCTCGCCCCTGACCGTCCTCGAGG
The DNA here is from genome assembly GCA_019750095.1 of Phycisphaerales bacterium. GTDB lineage: Bacteria > Planctomycetota > Phycisphaerae > Phycisphaerales > UBA1924 > UBA4658. The sequence continues at coordinate 16,373 of JAIEOW010000043.1, read as the reverse complement.
TGCCCATCTCCGATCGACAAGGGGAAGCCCTGCTTGAGGCCCTGATCCGTGCCATGCACGACCAGTTTTCGCCCCACGCCGCCGTGGAGATCGTCTTCGGCCTGCCCCTGAACATGGACGACGCCTCCGAAGGCCCACGGTCGAAACTGGTGCGGACGTTCGCCGATCGGTTCTTGGCCAAGCTCAATCCCCCTCGGCCCGTCCATTTTCAAGATGAACGCCTGTCCTCAGTCGACGCCGATTGGCAGATGTCCCAGTCCGGTTTGACCCACAAACAGAAAAAGCACCGCCGCGACGCCCTCGCCGCGGCCGCTATCCTGCGCGATTATCTCGCCTCGCGGCTTGGCGTTCAGGATCCAGATTTCTGACCGCTGCACGCAACGGACGCCCTTGTCGCGTAGTACACCAGAGACCCCCATGACCACACCTTGGCCAATGTTCAGCGTTCTTGCGGTCGGCATGATGAATGCCGCCGTATTTGCCCAGTCCACCGCACCGGCCCAGCCCGCCGCAATCCCCGCGCCGGACCCGGCCAAGACGATCACCAAGACGATTCAGGTGGTCGCGGCCCGCCCAGCACCGCCAAAGATCGAGGACATCAAGACCGCCGACGATCTATTGCTTGCGCTCGAAGCCGCCGATGCGCGGTTTCAGACGCTGCAGGCCAATCTCCGTGAGATCCGTCTGGCCAGTGAACTCGTTGGCGGCGATCGCCAGGATGTCGAAGGCCGCGTGCTCTTTCTGACCGAGAAGCCGGGCGATGCCTCAGGCAAGTCGCGTCGGATGTTCCAGGTGGACTATCTGTTCATCACGGCGGACAAGGTTCGGCGCGCCGAAAATCGCACGTTCATCTTCGACGGAGAGTGGTTCGTCGAGCGACAACCCGACGTGAAGCAGATCCACAAGCGTCAGATTGTTCAGCCGGGGCGGATTGTCGACCCGCTGGCCATCGGTCAAGGACCTTTCCCGATTCCGATCGGGCAGCGCCGCGAGGGAATTCTCGAGCGATTCACCGCGCAACTCGCCAAGCCGGATGACTTTCCGGATAAGGACCGGGCGGGCGGCGTGCCGGACTATCTCAAGGACAGCTTCCAGCTCAAACTCACCCCCAAACCGGGCACGGACGAGGCGCAGCAGTTCAAGGAAGTCCGCATCTGGTACCGTCGGTCCGACTTGCTCCCTCAGGTCGCCCGGACGTTCAAGCCCGACGAGTCGGTGTTCATCTATCTGCTCACCAGCGTGAAGACCAATGAAACGCTCCCGCCCGGGGCCTTTGACACCAGTGTGCCCACCGGCTGGGCGGCCCAGATCGATGAATATGTGACGCGGGCCGGACCTGGCGCAGACCCTGCTGCCCAGCCCGCGGCCCCGCCCGCAAAGGCACCATAATCGCTTGGTTTTGCGAACCACCCGGGCCCGTGGGTCGATCTATTCACAATGATGCACGCCCGCCCGACCCGACATGATTCGCTCTTTGCCGGTGCCGCTCTGCTGGCGGCGGTCGGGCTGGCCCTTGGACAGCCTACGCCGACCCCGCCGGCCATTGACCCGCCTCCTGGACCAAATGCTGCGCGCCAGGCCGAACGATCCGGGCCAGTACGTCCGAGCCCGATGCCGCCCTCGCCGCAGGCGGTGGATCAGTTGCTCGACGCGGCGTTTCTGACGCCGGACCAACGCAAGGACAAGCGGATTCAGTTCGGCCGGTACACGGTGGAAGACTTGGACACTCCCGCCCGGGTTGCGCGAGCGGCGCTCATCCGTGGTGCGTATGACGATCCATCGCTGGTGGCGGCAGACGCCGATCCGTTGGATCGTGCAGAGGCCGCGCTGCGCCGGGGCGACTTTGAAGCAGTGACAAAAGAGCTCGGCGATCTGCGAACGCCGCGGGCGGTGCGGGTGCGCGTCGAAGCGCTCGATCATCTCTCGCGATTTGATGACGCGACCAACACGGCGAAGCCGTTGATCGAGGCTCTGCTCGCGGGCAATCTGAAGACCGCCGACGAGATCGCCGAGGGCGTGCGCGTGCTGGCGATTCGGACACGATTGCGCGGGCCGGCCCAGGCGGGCAACAGCCCCGCCGACTACACCGCGATGATGCAACTGCTCGCCGACGCGCGGACGCGGTTGGATCGGCTGGCATGGCCGGTGATTCTCGTCGAAGCCGAGCTGTTGTACGACAAGGACAACCGTGGCCAGGCGGCCGAAGCGCTCGAGCAGGTGCTCACGCTGAACCCGACTTCGGCCGACGCCTGGACGCTGCTTGGGCGACTCACAGTGGACTCATTCAACTTTGGTTCCACCGAGAAAATCGCCCGCCGACTGGACCTGCTCGCGGGGGATTGGACGGGGACGGATCCGGATGACCTTGGCGAAGATCTGCCCGGCTCGGTCTCGCCACAGGCGGCCAAGCTCATCGCACGCACGCAACTGCGACAGTCTGAGGGCAAACTCGCGCTCGAAGTGCTGGGGCCGGCGATGGCGCGGTATCCGAACATGCCGGAGCTGCGGGCACTGAAGTGTGCCGCCGAGGCGGTGGGGTTTGACTTTGCGTCTGCAGACTCGTGTCTTGAAGAGTTCGATCGCGCTCATGGACGATCCCCGCTGGCTCACCTGGCCGTGGGCAGTGCGCTCTCGGAAGCTCGGCAGTATGAGCGTTCGCGGAAGCATCTGGTCGAGGCGGCGCGGCGTCAGCCGATGGACGCCGAGCCGCACATCACCCTTGGGCTGATGTTGCTGCAGGCCGGTGATGACATGGGCGCGCTGGCCGCGCTTGAGAAGAGCTTTGCGCTGGACCCGTTCAACGTGCGTGCGGACAACTCGCTGCGACTGGCACGCGAACTGCAGACGTATGAGCGCGTCGAGACCCCGCACTATGTGATCCGCTACAAGCCGGGCAAACGGCCCGACGGCACCGCCGGCGATGAGCTGCTGGCCTGCGAAATGGCCGGTCCGCTGGAGGCGAATCACGCCGCGGTGACTGGCAAGCCCGAGTCGGGCGTACGCGGCGGCATCGATCACGTGCCCGCGCAAAAGACGATCATCGACCTGATGCCCGATCACCAGTGGTTTGGCGTGCGGATCGCGGGGATGCCGGCGATCCACACCATCGCCGCCTCGACCGGCCCGGTGATCGCGATGGAATCGCCGCGAGAAGGCCCGAAGCACCAGGGTTCGTACGACTGGGTGCGTGTGCTGCGCCATGAATACGTGCACACCGTGACGCTCAGCCGCACGAGCAATCGCATCCCGCACTGGTTCACCGAGGCCTCGGCGGTCTTCCTCGAGAACGCACCGCGCGATTTTTCGACGGTGCAGCTGCTGACGAACGTGCTGGTTGCCGACAAGCTGTTTGACTTCACCGACATCAACATCGCCTTTGTGCGCCCGCGCCGCCCGAGTGATCGGTCTCAGGCGTATGCGCAGGGGCACTGGATGTATGAGTACATCTGCGCCCGTTTCGGCGAGCGCGCCCCGCTGGACTTGATGGACAAATACGCCGCGGGCGTCCGCGAAGAAGAAGCGTTCTCCTCCGTGCTCGGCATCGGGCGGACGCAGTTCTTTGAAGACTTCAAGAAGTGGGCGCGGAACCAGGTCATCGAGTGGGGCATGCTCCCGCCCGAGGGTGAGCCGACGCTGCGGGCGTTGCTCGCCAAGCAGACGCTGATCAAGCCCGATCTTGAGCCCGAGGTGCGAGCTTCGCTGGAGCGCATCGCCGCCGGAAAAGAAGAAGAGAGCGACGCCGAGGTCGAGCTGGTCGAAGCGACACCGGAACTGGTGAAGACACTGCTCGAGGGTCATCCGACGCATCCGGACGTGCTGGAACTGGCGGTCGACGACGCGGTGAAGTCGGCGGGCGGCAAGGCGACCGCCGAACTGGTGCCGCTGATCGAGCGGTATGCCCGAGCCCGGTCTGTTGATCCAAAGCCGCATCGCCTGCTGGCGCGGATGTATCTGGAAGCGGCGGACGCCGATCCATCGCAGCTTGTCGCCCAAGCGGCGGCGGCGATCCCGCATCTGGAGTTCCTCGACTCGCGCGAGCAGAAGTCGCCGACCTTGTCGATGGAACTCGCCCGCCGTCACGCGGCGATCGGGGAAATGGACAAGGCCAAGATCAAGGCCGAGCGGGCGACGCAGCTCTCACCCTTTGATCCACGCCCGCGCGAGCTGGCGGCGACCATCGCCCTGCAGCGCAAGGATTTCGTGAGTGCCGAGCGGCACATCGTGGCCCTGACCAAGATCGAGCCGGATCGGGACATCCACACGCGACGGCTGGAGGCGCTCAGCCGGATGAAGGCCGCGCAGCCATCGACTGATGCCTCAGCCGAGCCATCGACGGGAAGATGATGCCTACCCGGCGAGCGCGCTCACCCTCCTACGCAACTTGTGTTGTGCACTGGAAGCCGGGAGGACGTTCGATCGGCGTGACTGATCGGAACCGTTGCGGTGTTTCGCACGGAGTGCGCACGATCCTTGCCGGTGGCGCAGCGAGCAACGCGAGCCAGCCACCGGAACAGGCCCATCGCCCCTTGTAGTGCCACGTTTGTGTCGCCCGGCTGAGGGCGAACGATCCGATTGCCGAGTCAACACAATGCTCGTCCGCCCTCAGACGGGCGGAGAGGCAACAAGGCATTCGTTGATCGTGCGCAATCATCCGGTGGCTTGCTCGCTTCGCTCGCCGCGCCACCGGCAACCTTCGTTCGCACTCCGTGCGAAAGAAAGCAAGGTGGTTGCTGACTGCCATGGACATGTGCATACGGGTGAGGGTGAGCGCGCCAGGTCGTGCGCGATCGGATACGCTCGCCCCGTGTTATCGAAGTCCCGACGCAGAACCGGAGAGGGTGCACGCCCGGGCGGGCCGCGGTCGTCGCCTGCGCGCGGACTCTTTGGCTTTGGTTCCGGGCGCGGCAAGCGGAGTGGCGGCTCTGGCTCGGGCGGCGGTGGTGGGGGGGGCGGAGCATTGGGTGGCGGGGGAGCGGGCGACACGTACTGGTCGCGATCGATGCGTCCGCTGCACGTGCTGGTGTTCTTGATGCCGCTGTTGATCGCCTACGAGATCGGCTCGGTGCTGTATCTGTCGGACATGCAGTCCGGCGTGATGCAATCCGTGCGGGCGTATCGGCTGTTCGACGATTTCTTTCAGGTCTTCGGGCTCGCGGGGGCCGCGCTCCCGGGGATCGCGCTCATCACGGTGCTGATCGTCTGGCACATTCTGGCGAGGGATCGCTGGCGGATCGATGGCGAGACGCTCGCGGGCATGTTTATCGAGTCCTTCGCGTGGACGCTCCCGCTGCTCGTGCTCGCGGCGACCGTGGCCCACGCCGGAGCGATGGTCGGGCTTGCCGCCGGTGACAGCACCACGTCGATCACCAGACTCCCGCTGATGGCCCGGGCCACGATGTCGGTTGGCGCGGGGCTGTATGAGGAGATGCTCTTCCGCCTCGTCGCGCTCGCGCTTTTGCACTTCATCCTGGTGGACATCATCGGGTTGTCACACCGATGGGGATACGCCGTCGGGATTTTCCTCTCGGCGTGCGCGTTTGCGGTGTATCACACGCCTTCGCTGCCTGCGGAGTGGGCGTATTTTGTGTTCACGCTGCTCGCGGGCGTGTACTTCGGCACGGTGTATGTGATGCGCGGCTTCGGCGTGGTCGTGATGACCCACGCGATTTATGACGTGCTCGTGCTGGTGGTCTTCCCGAGTCTGGGCCGCTGATTCATGGAGCTGGGGGCGCGGGTGGCGCGTTGGGCTCGGCCGGAGCGGCGGGTTCGGCGGGGCTGGGTGAGGGTGATTGCTGATCCGCCGGATCACGACCCGGCCCCATGCCAGGCAGGAGTTGGATCTCGCCCTCACGCGTCACGCGGAGTTGGCCGGAGGCCAGCAGATAGTCCAGCACGGCGTTGCGCAGATCGGCCTTGGCACGGTCGCGGGCGGTTTCGGCATCGCGGAGATCGTTTGCCGTGTCGACCTGTTTCTGCGTGTCGATCTCGTCGGGCTTGAGGTCTTGCTCTTCTTTTCGGCGGAGGTTGATCTTGACGCGTTCCTCGGCGAGCAAGAGGTTCAGCCGAGCACGCTCGATCTCGCGCGTCCGGGCACGCACATCCAGGATCAGCTCATCGCGAAATCGGTCGTACTCGCGCTGCGATCGGCTCAGGGCGATCATCGACTGGCGCACCTGCAGCTTTTCGACCTGGCGATCCAGCGGAATATCCAGGCGAATGCCCGCGGCCATGCGGATGTCGTCAAACTCATACACCGCCCCGCCTTCGCGGGCCGAGCCCTTGGTGGGAAACGTGACGTTTCCCGTCACGTTCAGGTCGGGCAACAGCGCGTTCTGAGCGTTCAGCACGGCACGCTTGGAATCGTCCAAACGATCGCGCTGGTTCTGCAGATCCAGCCGATATTCCAGGGCGAGATCGGTGGTGCGGTCCAGCGTGGTTTCCGGCTCGGGCAAGTTCAACTCGCCGACGATGATCACCAGCGGCTGCCGGACGGGGATGCCGAGACGGACTTTGAAGCGATCCAGTGCGAGGATGTAGGTCTCAAGCTGGTTGGCGAGCGATGCCCGCGCGTTGAGCACGTTGTTGGTGGCAAGATTGACTTCAAACTCAGGCAGCCGCCCGGCCTGGTACCACTCGCGCTGGCGATTCTCCAGATTGAGAAAGTTCTCGAGCTGGCGCTTCTGGCTGGCGATCGCGTCCTGCTGTTGCAGCAGGCCGAAGTAGTCGCGGGCGATCGAGACGACAAAGGTGCGCCGAAAGTCCTCAAACTCTCGTGCGGCGTAGACCAGGTCACGCTCGGACTGAATCAGCGATTCCTGGGCAACATCGCCGAAGCCGCGGAGCAGGGGGACGTTTCCTTCCAGGACCAGCCGCGAGGCCTGCGTGTATCCGCCGCTGGCCGCGTTCCGGAGGTTGTCGGTGGCGTCCCAGATCCACCGGGCGGCGACCTCGCCGCCGAAGGGAAGCTGCTTTCGGGCGGCAAGTTCGTTGACGACATTGCGTGCGAGCTCGCGCGAGCCGTCGGTTGTGTTCTGGGAAAGGGTCGTGCTCGCGGAGTGAAAGAGCCGGACATCGAAACGGTGGCGTTCGATCAGAAGCCGAATGCCCGCGAGGATGTACTGCTCTTCGGCCGAGAGATATTCGCGAGCACCGCTTTGGGCTTGGCGAAGAACGCCGGAAAGATCCATGCGTCTGGCGGTCGGGTCTTCTTCCGCCGCCTGATACGCGGCGAGGCGAGCCGCCACGTCCCGCTTCTCTTCAGCCACGGTGAACGAGAGCTGATTTCCATCGGGATTGGAAGACGGCGGGGCCTTGTCGGTGAGCGCTCCGGTCGGGCGATCGATCCGGGAGCTCCACTTCGGGTCTGGGGCGATGGCTCCGCCACCCAGACGGTCGACCCGCTCTCTGAGAACCTGATCCGTCTTGGCGTCAATGGCGCGGAAGTCGGGGGCACACCCGCCGGAAAGAGCGGCGACCCCGGCCAGCGCGGCGAGCATCCAAGTCCCGGCGGAACGGGTTGGGGACGATCGATTGGTTTTTGAACGGGTCCGCAACCTGATGACTCCGGGCAAGATCGGGTCGAGTTTACCGCAGATCACCGCAGAGCGTTGCGAACTGTGTAAAGGCAACCTATTGTTGGCCACATTGCCCGACGCGGTTTGGGGTGAGCGTTCTGCCGATTTGTTCGTATGGCATTTGGGATGGATTCACGGGCTGGACGCCATTTTGGGGGCCATGACCCCCTGTTTAGAGGAGCCCGATCGCTTCATGGCTTCAATGACCTACGACGGGCAGTCTTTTCTTCTGGATGGCCGGCGCATTTGGCTGGTCTCGGGATCGGTCCCGTACGCGCGGATTCCCCGTGCGCGGTGGGGCGACACCATCCATGCCGCCAAGCAGGCGGGATTGAACTGCGTGGAAACCACGATTGTCTGGTCGCGGCACGAGCCGCGGCAGGGCCAGTTCGATTTTCAGGGCGACAACGATATTCGCGAGTTTGTGAAGCTCGTCCATCAGGCGGGGCTGTATTGCATCATTCGCGGCGGGCCGTTTGTTGACGGGGGGAACGACTTTGGCGGTCTGCCTCCGTGGCTGCTGACGGTGGAGAACCTGAAGCTCCGCACGGCGAACCAGCCGTTCCTTGAGGCCTGTTCGCGGTTCATCACCGCCCTCGCTGGCCAGTTGCGTGATCTTCAGGTCAACGCGCCGACACCCAAGGGCACACCGGCGACGACGCTCTCCGGTCCCATCGTGCTGCTCCAGAACGAGTCGGGGTTCACCTGCGGCGACGATCACCTCGCCGAGACGTATCTCGCTGAGCTGGATCGCTACTGGCGCGAGGCGGGGTTCACCGTTCCGATCATCAACGCGAACGACCTGTGGCAAAGCGTCGAGGGCGAGATCGATGGGTGGGCGGGGTATGACATGCTGCTGGGTCATCTTCGGCAGCTTGGGACGATCCGTCCGGCGCAGCCGCGGATCGTGATGGATTTCAAGCTGGGTCAGAAGGCCGTTCATGGCCTGCCCGCGCCCAAGCCGCGCGAGCCGGGCGCGGTGGTGCGTCGGCTTGCCGAGGTTCTGGCGGCGGGCGGTCAGTTCAACATCGATCCGTTTGTGGGCGGGACGAACTTCGGGTTCGCCGCGGGTCGTGATACGAGCTTTGGCAACGCCGGGTTCCTGTGCGCGTCGGCGGATGCCGGGGCACCTGTATCGGAAATCGGCGAGTGCACGCCGATGTATCCGGCAGTGCGGCGGATCTGCACGTTCGCGTCGCGATTCAGCCGCGTGCTCAGCCATCTTGATCCGGCGCGGCAGCCGGTGGCGCTCACACCCGAGAGCCCTGCTCCGGATGCCGATGCTCCGTCGCGCGTCGCGGTGATCTCGGCGGTGGGGAGCCAGGGCGGGGTGGTGTTTGTCTTCGGCGATGAGCGCGGACGCAATAGCCGTGAGCCGATGTCGCTTCTGCTTCCCGACGGCTCGACGCTGCCGGTGGACCTCGGCGATCAGTCGGTCGTGTGGTGCCTGCTGGACACGCGGTTGAGCGGGCGAGCGAATCTGGACTATTGCAACATCTGTGCGATGGCCCTGGTCGGCAAGGTGCTGATCTGTTTCGGCCCGGCGGGCACGCGGGCGATGCTCTCGATCAACGGTTCGCCGCTGGAGTGCACGATCCCGGATGGTGACGGCAAGGCGCCGTTCATCCAGGAGCACGAGGGGATCACCGTCATCATCGCTAGCCAGTCGCAGGTCGATCAGATCCACTTCGACGATCATGGCGTGTTCATTGGCGTGCAGGGGCTGGATCGCGCCGGTCAGCCCATCGTCGACGACGATGCCCGCGGCTATTCGCACATCGATCCCGAGGGCAAGGTCACGGCACACAAGACCGTGCCCTATCCCCAGACCAAGCGATCCACGCGAGTGAGCATGGGCGAATGGAACTTCGCTTCTTGCTCCGACTATGCGCTCGGCACGAGCCCGCGATTCGCGGGGATCAATACCAGCAAGCCGCACGATCTGGTCGCGCTGGGAGCGCCCTATGGCTACGGCTGGTATCGGCTGAAGTTCACCGGGCGCAGCGCGGGCAAGGTCAAGCTCATGTTCCCACAGGCGGGGCACCGCCTGCATCTGACGCTCGACGGAGAGCCGGTCGGGCTCGCGGGCGTCGGCCCAGGCGCATCGAGCGTGCTTCCTGTGCAGATCAAGAAGGGGGCCCACACCCTTGTGATTCTTGCCGAGAACGCCGGACGCGTGTCTTCCGGTTCAGACCTCGGCGAGCTCACCGGTGTCTATGGCCACATCCTTGAGGTGGAGCCCATCAAGCTCTCCAAGCCCAAGCTCGGTCCAGCGGATCCGCTGGACCTGCTGAGCTTCCGCGCGCCGCTCTGGCGCATGCATCGCGATGATCGGTCCGACGCGGTCCGTCTCACGTGGACGCTGCCGCACCGATCCAAGAATCCGGTGCTGATCGACATCGGGCCGTTTGAGAGCGAGCTGGAGCCGGGCACGCTTGAGCGCGAGGGCGGGCTGCTGCTGCTCAATGGCAAGCCGGTGCACTTCTTCCAGCAAGGCGGCGTGAAGCCGATCGTGCTCCAGCCCGAGGTGCTGCTCAAGGGCAACAACGAAGTGCAGATCACGCTTGTTTCCGGCACCGAGGCCGCGGCGGGTGCGCTCGCCAAGCTCGTGCACTTCTACGACGTGGTCGATGCGCCATCGACCAAGGCCGAATGGGGCTTTGCCAAGTGGGAGCTGCCGCCAGCGTCTGCGTTTGGCAAGGGCCACAAGCACACTGCGGGCGAGCCCTGCTGGTGGAAGTGCGAGTTCAACGCCGGTGAGGGCGATCATTCGATCCTGCTCGATCTGGCCGGGCTCAGCAAGGGTCAGGTCTATATCAACGGCAAGCACCTCGGTCGCTACTGGGTCGGCACAAGCGCGGCCCCTGGCGGGAGCATCAAGAAGGTGCCGGGCCAGCCCCGCATGGTCGTGCCGCGCTCGATGCTGAAGGTTGATCACAATGATCTGGTGATCTTCGATGAGCACGGAGCGAGCAGCGGGCGGGTGCGATTGATCGGCGACCCGAAGGCCGGCGCGTTGGATCGATAGTTCAATCCGAGGCCCGGGCGCAAGCCCGGGTACGTGCGATATCGAGAATGCCGAGATCAAAGGTGCCCAGGCTTGCGCCTGGGCCTCGGATCAATCCTCGTCAAATCCGGATTGCACGAGCTTCACGAGGGCCGCGAGCGCCGCGTCGGCGTCTTCGCCGTCGACGACGATCTCCAGCTCGGTTCCGCGTGTGGCGGCGAGCATCATCATCTGCATGATGCTCTTGCCGTCGACTTCCTGATCGATTCTCTTCACCAGCACGGCGGACTTGAAGGCCATTGCGACATCGACGAAGGACATCGCCGGTCGGGCGTGCAGGCCCAGCTTGTTGCTGATCTGGACTTTTGCGGCTGCGCGTGGCAAGGGGTGTTTGGGAAGCGAAAGCGAAAAGTGAAGAGCGAAAAGTGAAAATGGAGACTGGGTGGGGTCGGCGGGGGTGAAGGGGCGATCAGCCGAGGTTGCCGTCGGCTTCTTCGAGCAGCGTCCAGACATCGTCGGTGGACTGGGCCTGCCTGAGAAAGCGGCGGAAGGTCTCCTGGCTCAGGTGTTTGAAGATCACTTCCATCGCCATGAGGTGATCATCGGGGCGATCTTCCGGGCTGAGCAGCAGGAACACGGAGTAGACGGGCTGGTGATCAAGGGCGGAAAAGTCCACGCCCGTGGCAGAAAGGCCGATCGCCGCGGCCATGCGCTTGATGTTCTTGTGCTTCACGTGGGGAACGGCGATGCCTTTGCCGAACCCGGTCGAACCGCGCCGTTCACGCTCCAGCACGCGGCTGACGAGCTCTGGGCGCAGCTTTGGGTCCGCTGCTCCGGAGGCGAGCAGCGCGTCGATGAGGTCGTTGAGCGTCTGGTCGCGTTCGCTCGTGCCCAGCCGCGGGATGATGGCGTCGCGGCTGACGATGGTGGTGAGTTTCATGCCGGCGATCCGTTCAAGGACCTTGACGCGGGTCGAAAGACCTTCGCCAGGATTGTGCAGCATAGCAAAACAGGGGGCGGGGGCACCCAAAGCCGAGCCGCGCTCGGTCACCGGGGCCTGACTCGGCCATATGGGTCGTGCGTCTCGAGACGCCGCTTTCCACAAGCCGCCCCGACGGGATTACTGACGAATTTTGTCCTTGTGGTCGCGGAGTTGACGCACGGCTTTGTCGACGGCGGTATCGATCGCGGCGTACATGTCGGCGTCGATCGCGTGCGCGATGAAGTCCTTGTGCTTGACGACATCGACGGCGACTTCGACGTGGAACTCGTTTTTTTTGCCCTGGGGCGACTCGAGCACCATGCGGATCTGCTGGGTGCCGTCGAAGATCTTGGTCAGCCGCTCCGCCTTCTTCTCGCAGTAGGACTGAATGGCGGGAGTGACCTCGATGTGCTTGCCCGTGACGTCGATGCGCATGGTTTGGATTCCGGTCAGGTTCATGATGATTCTCCGAGGTCGAAGGTGCTCCCCGGTCTCACCCCAATCGTAGCTTCGGGCGCGAAGATTCAGCGTCGGAATCGGGGATTCGACCTCATCATGGATGCCGTTTCTCGGGTCTGGGGGCCAACATCCGGGCAACACCCGGGAGCACGATGGGTTGGCAAGTACCAGCGGTTACGGCTCGTCGTCCGGACCGCCCAGCTCGTCGTCCTCGAAGAAGACCGGATCCAGAGCTCGGCGCTTGCGAGCGGGTTCAAGAATCGCTTCGCGGCATGCCTCGGCGAGTCGTTGGTGCAGCTTTTCGTGGTCTGGATGCGCTTCCAGCCGGTCCATGAGGGCATCGACTCGGGAGGCGGCGGGCAGCGTGGCCGCAATCTGGGCGATCGCGGCGTCGCCCAGCAACTCGCTTGTGCTCAGGAACCAGGCCGTGGTCAGCACCGGTTCGCCGACTGGGGCGACCGCGGGTTCTGCGGGCTCCGCGGTCTTGCCCTTCTTTGTCGCTGTCGGCTTCGCTGGTTTTTTCTTGGCTGCGGGCTTGGCCGGCGGCGGCGGCGCGACTTTGGTCCGGACCGTCACCGGGCCGACGGCGACGATCGGCCAGAGCCCCTCACGGCTGGGCGGCTCGCGCACGATCACCACCGTGGGCACCTCACGCTCGTCGGCCATCTCGCGCAGCAGTCGCCCATCCACGCCGACGCGCGGTGGCGAGATCAGGTAGCACCCCGGCTTCAGCGTCTTGCCCTGGGGCAGCTCGGAATCCACGATGTAGATCTTGCCGGAATCCACGGCAAGATCGCGCTTCTGGCGACGGGCCTCCTGCAGCGGCAGGACGATTCGGGCCATGCGTTCAAAGTCACCCGCCGCATAGGCACGCCGCAGCGCGCTGGAGGCCAATCGCTCGGCCGCAAAGTAGTCGCGTTTGACAAGGGCCGCTGAGGACTGCTCCATCAGCGCGTCGATCTTCGCGGTTTTCTCGGTGTTCGTGCCCGCCAATGCTCAGCTCTCCGCGGCGGCGGGTTGTGTAGGGTGCGCCGTCGGGTGGACAGCGTACCGGTTTGCGCCCCGAATTGCACGCGCGTGCTCGGCAAGCTCGAGCACCATCATGCGCCAGCGGTCGGCCTGGAGGATCAGGTCTTCCCCCACCGCATCGCTCAGCCCGGCCCAATCCTTGGCCGAGAAGCACCGCTTGACCTCGGCAAGCCCCCCGGCGAGTTCGCCCACGGGGCCGACGAGTGGGGGGGATTCGGGCGAAAGGCCGAGGATCGCCGCGGCGTCGCCGACGCTCTGGCGCACGGTTTCCCATGTTCGCAGGGCGGCGGGCAGCCGAGCGAGCGCGTCTTCCAGCTTGCCTGCGGCGAGCAGATCGGCCGAGGCCCGGTGGTCGGCCTTGGTCTCCACCAGCAACTCCGCGACGCCCATGAGGGCGTCATGCACCAGTTCGCCGGGGTCGGCGGTGAGGCAGGCGAGTTCGCCGTCGGTCGGGAGCGTCGGCGGACTGGCCAGAATCTCGTCCGCGATCGGGCGCTGGTCGAGCTGGGCATCGATGACGATTCGCCCGGTGGATTCGGCCTGAGCCCGTGCCGCGGCCAGGGCCTCGGCGAGCGAAGGGGTTTGGACATTCAGCAGGACGCCATCGAGAAGAACACGCATGTGGCTGAAAGATAGCGGTTGGTTCCATCCGAGGCCCTGGCGCGAGCGTGGGCACGTTCATTCATCTGCATGCGGATTGCCGTCGGTACCCGGGCTTGCGCCCGGACCTCGGATTGATTGTGCCGCCCGGCGAGCCTGCTTGCGAAGCAGGCGGATGTTGCGGGCATAGATGACCACGCCCGAGGCCTGACCGAGGATGCCGATCGGGTCCTGACGGAAGACGAAGTAGCTGAACAGCGTGACGCCGCCGATCAAGCTGAACCACCAGAAGCTCTCGGTGATGACGCTCTTGCGGCTCTTTTCGCTGGTGATCCACTGCAGGACCATGCGGCCGCTGAACGCGAGCTGGCCGATGAGCCCGATGCCGATCCACACAAGGTTGGTCCACGACGTGATGTTCAGCGCGCGGAAGACCCAGTTGCTGCTGGAGCCAATCGTCTCCTGCACGATGGTCTGACCCACGAGCTCCTCGGCCTCGGCTTTGGTGAGCACTTTCGGCGGGTTTGGGCCGCCTTTGAGCCAGATGCGAAACGCGTGCTCGCCGGGGTTTGCGGTTGAGGGGAACGCTTCGAGCACGCCGCGGGTCTGTCCGACGCGGATCTCCTGCGTCAATCCTTGTGGAGAGATGGGAAACGACGGCTTGCTGGCCGGCCCGAAGGCGATCCACAGCCCCAGCCCGAGGACGAGGGCCATCAGCGCCGCCGGCTCCCACTTGGTGCGTTTCTTCGCTGTGTTCATGCGGACGGGGCCAGCTCGGCGGTCGGATTCTTCACCGTGATCGATGAGTGCGTGGGCGTGGGACTCTTGAGCGTGACTTCCGCGCTCTCGATCGGCCGCCGACGGTTGCGCATGTAGCGCACGGCGAAGAGATCGATCAGGCCGGGCAGGGCGCGTTGCACGATGCCGAAGCCGTACTTGGTGGTGCCCGCGATGCGCGGGCGATGGTTGACGCGCATCTCGACGACGGTGTAGCCAAGGTGGCGGGCGGTGGCGGGGACGAAGCGGTGCATGCCGCGGAGCTGGAGGGGAAGCTGGATAGCGATCTCGCGCTTCATGATGCGTGCCGCACACCCGGTGTCGCGGATGGTGTCGCCGATGACCAGGCGGCGGAAGGTGCGACCGACGATTGAACCCACGCGGCGGACAACATTGTCGCGGCGGGCGTGGGAGCGGTCGCCCTGCACCATGTCGGCCCCGGTCTCGCGCATCAGCTTCAGCATGGCGGGAAAGTCGGCGGGATCGTTCTGCAGGTCGGCGTCGAGCGAGGCGATCAGCCGACCCTTGGCCGCGTGAAACCCGGCATAGAACGCCGCCGACTGACCCACGCCCTTGCCCTTGGGCGTGCGGGTCATGGCGACGCAGCGGAGCCAGGGCCGGGTGGCCATGGCGTCGAGCAATCGTTTGCGGGTGGCGTCGGTGGAGCCATCGTCGACGATGACAACTTCAAAGCGGATGCCCAGAGGCCCAATCGCCGCGGCGATCTCGTCGGCGAGGGGCGTGACGTTGTCTTCTTCGTTGTGCGCGGGGGCCACGACGGAGAGTTCGAGCGGCTGTGCAGAAGGGGAGGAGGGGGGGTCCTCGAGCATGGGGGAGGGTAGGGAGGGGGGTGGGATCAAAGGGCCAAAGGGCAAATGGCAAAGGGCCAAATAGAGGCGACGGCGAGAAGTCTCGAGTCTTCATTTGGCCCTTTGTCATTTGGCCCTTTGCGATTTTCCCCCTACCCTTCCCCCATGCACACCCACGGCGTCAAGATCAACGCGGGCTCCGCGACCAACGCGATCAAGTACATCTGTGAAGACCCGCAGGCCGTCACGGGGACCGACCAGAAAGAGCACATCATCGACGGGGCCAAGGGGCACAACCTGATGGAGCTTGCGCTCGGCAACGGCGTGAACATCGAGCACGCCTGCGGCGGCGTCTGCGCGTGTTCCACGTGCCACGTGTACATCGAAGAGGGCATGGAGCTGCTC
Organism: Phycisphaerales bacterium; assembly: GCA_019750095.1. Classification (GTDB taxonomy): domain Bacteria; phylum Planctomycetota; class Phycisphaerae; order Phycisphaerales; family UBA1924; genus UBA4658. The sequence goes on along the minus strand of JAIEOW010000043.1, from coordinate 731 downwards.
AGCGAGAGCACCGAGGCCGAGGACGATCGCGTGGAAGAGGCCCCGGACGTTCGGCGGAACAGCCGCCTGAGCTGCCAGTGCGAGATCCTGAAGCCCGGCAAGATCGTGGTGCGTATCCCGTCGTGGAATCGGAACGCGGTGAAGGAGATTCCGCACTGAGGACGGGAATCGTTCGTCGGGAATCGTGAGTCGGGTTCCGAACCAAGACTCCCGACATCCGACTCCCGACTCCCGACTCCCGACTCCCGATTCCCGATTCCCGATTCCCGATTCCCGATTCCTCCCATGACCTACGGCTGGCTCGACATCCACCGCATCGCCGAGGAGCTTGCGGACGCTCATCCCGGGCGTGATCCGCTGAAGCTGCGGTTTGTGGAGCTGCGCGCGATGGTGGAGCGGCTGCCGGGCTTTGCAGCGGACCCATCGCACCCGGTGAATGAGAAGATTCTGGAGTCGATCCAGATGGCGTGGGTGGGGGAGGGGGAGGGGGGCGAGGGGGAGGAAGAGGAGGCCAAATGATCAAAGGGCAAATGGTCAAATGTCCAAAGAGATGAGGCCGCCGGGAGTTTCCCGGCGGCCTCGTGCGTTGCGCGGCATGCCTGCCTTCATTTGCTGATTTGACCATTTGCCATTTGGCCATTTTCTCAAGCCGCCAGCTTCGTGGGGGGGGGGGGGGGCCCGGCGGGGGGGGGGGCGGGGGGGCGCGGGGGGGGCGGGGGGCGGGGGGCCGG
>JAIEOW010000095.1 GCA_019750095.1 Phycisphaerales bacterium | reverse complement strand
CCTATAACGTGTATGCCTTTGGCACCGATCGGCAGCTCGGGGTCGCCCCCGAGCCCCCCGCCGGCCCGCTCACCCGCATCGCCGTGCAACCCGTCGACCGATTCTCCCGGACCGGCCAGTGCACCACCCTCTCCGTGCCGTCCGCAACAACAGCAAACTAGCATCCCTCCCCGCGTCACCCCCACACCGCGTCACCGCGTCATCCTCACATGCCCCCACTCGATCCCCACGGCCTCCCCATCGGTTACACATTCAAGCCCGATTGGGAGATCACCCCACGCCAGACCCGCGACGCGCTCAACGCCGAGTCGCGTCCGATCCTGCTCGACTGCCGACGCCCCGATGAGCACCAGCTCACCAGCATCAAGGGCTCAGTGCTCATCCCCATGGACCAGATCGAACGCCGCGCCGACGAACTGCTGGGCGATGACGACGACAAATCGCGCCCCATCATCGTCCACTGCCACCACGGCATGCGCTCCCTCCGCGTCACCGCCACCCTCCGCGCCCTCGGCTTCACCAACGTCAAATCCATGGCCGGCGGCATCGACCTTTGGTCGATCGATATCGATCCCAGCGTCAAGCGGTACTGACGCCGCAGGGCATCGAGCCAGCGTCCGATATCCACGCTCCCACTCGCCCCCGCACGCCCAGTGAAGGCCTCGGCACGCACTCTTCGGATTGATGGTGCTCACCCTCCAACACGAGGTCCACCATGATCCGCCGCCTGACCCTCAGCATCGCGTTCGCCTTCGCCCTCCAGCTTGCCCAGAGCACCGCTCTCGCCCAGGGAACCTGCGGCACGCCCCCCACCAACGTCCTGGTTGCCTCCGCCGTCTGCAACACCAGCGTCCGCATCAGTTGGACCAACCCCGTCGGCGTCGGGATCGTCAACCCCAAAGTCTGGCGCAGTTCAACCACGAACTTCGCTGATGGTCTCCTGGTCTTTGCTGGCGGGTCCGGATCGCCCACGATCATTTTCAATGCGCCCCCGACGACCAACGCAAACTACTACTACTGGGTCGGCGGCGATGTCTTCGGGTGTGGAGGCGCCGCTCCGACGCAAACCCGCCCACTCCCCATGGTCGGTCCTCTCCCGGCCGGTGTCTTCCCGCTCAACGCCTATCCCCCTCCAATCGCCACGACCTCCTGCCAAGGCGTGAACCTGACTTGGCAACCCTGCTGGGACGCCTCCGCACTCCGCGTCGTGAGAGCCGGAGGGCTCACGGGCAGCACCTTCGAAACCATCACCTCCCTGAACAACGCCCCGGCCAACCCAGTCACGAGCTTTGTCGACACTCTGACGACTCCCGGCAATGTGTACTTTTACGGTCTGTACGTCGAGTCCGGGTGTGGAACCTCGACCGGCGCAGGCGCGAGTGCGACCCTCCGCGGCGGCCCATGGACCTCGGTCCTTCCGACCAGCGCCGCTGTCAACGTCGGCCAGACCGCAACGCTTTCCATCGGCAACGCCCTCAATCCCGCAGTGCCTGTCCAGCAGCCCGCGCCCGCGTCGATCCAGTGGAGCAAGGCCGGCGTAATACTCAATGACGGTGCGCTCGGCGGGCGCGTCTCAGGCGCAACCACACAGACCCTCAGCATCGCTGGCGCAAGACTGGCGGACGCGGGCGAATACCTCGTCCGCATCAACCCTTACTGCCCAGGTTCGCCCGTGCTCGTGTTCTCCACAGTGCTGAGTGTCACCCAGACTTGCCGCGCCGACTTCGATCAGAACGGCGCCCCGACCGCTGCCGACATCTTCGAGTTCCTCAACGCATGGTTCGCTGGCTGCCCATAAACCGCGACGACCCGGACCCGCCCCCCTCCCCCCCCTCCCCCCCCTCCCCTCCCTCCCCTCCAAGCCCGCAACTCCCATGAATACCCATCATTCAATCTTCGCCGCTCTTGCCCTCGCTTCAATCGCCCTCTCCAGCAGCAACACCTCCGCTCAGGTCTGCGGCAACCCACCAACCAACGTCCTCATCCGCTCTTCCGTCTGTGGCGGCCCGGTCCGAATCAGTTGGACCAACCCCACCGGGGTCGGAACCGTCAACCCCATCGTCTGGCGAAGCCCAACGCGCAACTTCAGCGACGCCTCGCTGATCTACATCACGGGTTCCGGTGGACCCACCACCTACGCCGACACCCCGCCGACCTCCGGCGTGAACTACTACTACTGGGTCGGCGGCAACGTCTTCGGCTGCGGCACCGCCCCACCAGCACAGTCCCAGTCTCTTCCCATGGTCGGCCCGGTCGCTGCGGGTGCTTTCTCACTCGGGAACTTCCCGCCGCCTGTCCCCTATCCCGTCTGCAACGGGCTCATCCTCGACTGGCAGCCGATCCACGATGCTACCTCGATCCGAATCTTCCGAATCGCCGACAGCATCAGCGTCGGCCAAACCATCGCCACGCTCGCTGGCTCCGCCACAACCTACACCGACACGGCTGCCGTCGGTGGCAATCGCTACATCTACGGGCTGCTCTTCACCGGTGCCTGCGGCTCATCCACCTTCAGCACATCCTTGACCACCGTCCGCCCCGGCCCCTGGGCCGCGCCCACCGGCGTCAGCCGATCCATCGTCGTCGGGCAAACCACCACGCTCACCGTGGACAACGCGTTCGATCCCAGCGCCAGTCCGATGGTGCCCTTTCCGACATCGATCACATGGTCCCGCAACGGCGTCCCCATCACCGACAACGCCCGCATCTCAGGATCCCGCACCGAGTTCCTCACCATCCGCAACGCCCGCACCGACGACGCCGGAACCTATCAAGTCACCCTCGTCAGCTCCTGCGACGGAGCAAGCACAGTCGTCCCCGTGGTCCTCAGCGTCACCGAGACCTGCCGGGCCGATTACGACCAGAACGGCAGCGTCGCCGTGATCGACATCCTCGACTTCCTCAACGCCTGGTTCGCCGGGTGCCCCTGACTCCGCTCAGCTCACGATCACGCACCAATCGCACAGGGAAAACCCTGTGCGATTGATTGTTTTTCGAGTTTCTGGAACCTGCAATCCTCCCCCGGCGAAAACTGATAGGTTGGTCGAGAATCGCCGTTCTGGCGGTCCGCTTTCGTTCTTCTCGGAGGAATTTCAGCATGTCCAAGTTCTCTGTCCGTGCGCGGTGCGCCCTGGTCGTCGCCGCCTCCTGTGTCGGCACCATGCCCGCTCTGGCTCAGCCCGACGTGATCGTCTCGACCGTCGGTTCAACGCTCACCAAGAACGGCACCGTCGGCACCATCACCGGCTACTCCATGACCACCGTGTCATGCAACATCGGCAACGCCGAGGCCATCTGGCTCCCCAACTCTGCGGATCACCCGGTCATCGGGCAGCAAATGTACCGCCTGCTCAACGGCCGCTTCGAGCAGATCGGCATGAGCTGGCTCAAGCACGGCTTCTGCGCCGCCGACGCCCCGAGCTGCACCGGCCTCGTCCCCGGTTCAACCTACGTCTCAAACCCATCCTGCGACTGGCTCGGCAAGTTCGCCACCGACACCTACTCGGCGAGTCTCAACGGACAGCAGAACAATCTGGGTCCGCGTTCAGAGATCAACGCCGCCACGGGTACCTATCCCTACCCCTATGTGCTCGCTGCCGGTGCGACCGGCAACTGCATCTACAAGCGGCTGCAGATCGCCAACAGTGATCTGAATCCCGCGCTCAACACCGGCGCTCGCTACTTCGCCGAGGTCCACTATGTCCCCACCGATGAGCCCACCGAAAATCGCGCAAACAACGCGAGCTATCGCGAAGTCACCGTCGGCGCACTGACCAATGGCCCAGCCGCCTGCACCGCTCAGGGCTATGCCCTCTCCTTCACCGGCGCCACCGTGCCCCTGGTTCCCGCCATCCAGGCCTGGAAGACCATCGACCCCACCGTCCAGCTCACCACCGTCGACTTTGACCGCGACGGCACCATCATCATCGGTGCCAAAGTCACCGACGTCGGCGGCGGCAACTTTGACTATGAGTACGCCATCTACAACCACAACTACGACCCCGCCATCCGCGGCTTCGAAATCCCCAAGGCCTCCGGCGTCACCATCCTCAGCAACGGCTTCCATGACGTGAGCTATCACTCCGGCGAGCCCTACAGCGGCACCGATTGGCCCGCCTCGGTCGTCCCCTCCAGCATCGCCTGGTCCACCGACACCTTCACCGCCAACCCCAACGCCAACGCCATCCGCTGGAGCACCACCTACAACTTCCGCTTCCGCGCCAACCAGGCCCCGGTCAACGGCCCGATCAACCTCACCAGCTTCAAGACCGGCGGCGTCACCACCGTCGCCAACATCCTCGTCCCCGGGATCCCCGCCGTCAGCGGCGCGTGCTGCTCTGGCACCACCTGCTCCATCGGCCTCAGCACCGCGTGCGCCGGCTCGTTCCAGGGCGACGGCTCCGCCTGCGGCCCCGTGGGCAACCCCACCACCTGCTGCCCCGCCAACTTCGATGGCACCAACGGCCTCGAGACCAACGACATCTTCGCCTACCTCAACGCCTTCTTCGCCGGCTCCGCCCTCGCCAACTTCAACGGCGGCACATTGGATGTCACCGACATCTTCGCGTTCCTGAACGCCTGGTTTGCCGGCTGCTAAGAACCCCTCCTCACGTACAGCCCGCGATCGCGGACATACGCGAGCACATCCGGATGCATCGACGACGCGGCACTCGCCCATTCACCACGGGCGAGTGCCGCTCGTGTTTCCGTCGCGCTCACGTCGATCCGCCCCACGTTGACCACGCCGCTCGCCCACTTGTCCAACGCGTCGGCAGTCCAGAATCCCGTTGCTTCCAACCCGCGAGCCAAAGCCGCCGCATCCGCCCCACTGCCGCTGCGCACCATCACCACCGGGCTCGCCAGCCGCATGATGTCGCGCGGATCACGCCACTTGTGAAAGCTCAGGGCCTGATCCGCCCCGATCAATAGCCGCAACGGCACGCCGCTCAAGCCGTGATCATCCAGCCACTCCCGCGCACGCCGTAACGTCTGCACGCTGTAACTCGGCTCCACGTTCGGACCGGCCCGCTGCGATCGATCAACCTCATCGGTCCACACCGCCGCCCGAGCCACACCATCGAGCGCCAGATTCAGCATCGCCACCCGATCCGCATCGCTCGCGACCGGTGCATCGGCCTTGTGCGGCGAGCGCGACGCGGGCACATACACAATCCACCCGCGCCCGCTCACTCCCGCGCGTCGCTCCAGCTCATCGCGCACGCGCCGCGGCAGCTCAACATGCCCCACATGCGGCGGATCAAACGTCCCGCCAAAGATCACGATGAACGCCGGCGCATCCGCGCCGCTCGTGGGCACCGGTAACGGCGTCACGCCATGAGCGCTCATCGTGCGGCCTCCACCGGCGCAGCCGCGCCCAGCACCTCAACCACCCGCTGGCCCACCTTCGGCAGCACCCGCCTGCTCCGCCTGAGGACCCCCACCACATGCGGAATCAGCCACGGCTTCAGCAGCAGATCACGCGCCGCACGCATTTGCCGCGTGTCGCCCGACGGGGAGATCCAATCAAGCACCTCATGCGGCAACGTCTCCTCCGGCGTATCGCTCACGCCGCGCACGATCGACCATCGCACGCCGTGCTCTTCGCACCACGCAGCAAACGCGTGCGACTCCATATCGACAATCGCCGCCCCTGTGCGGGCCGCGAGCGCGGCCTTGTCGGCCGGCGTCGCGATGATCGTGTCCACGCCGATCAACGTGACGCCCGACGGATCAGCGTTGGCGGGCGTCCAGGCATGGCCATGCTCGTCGATGACTCGGGCGATTGGGGGAACGTCGTCCACGGGCGTAAGTCCGCCGCAGGCCCCGGCGAGGATGAGGTGGAGCGGCTCTCCAGAGCCGTGATCGACTGCTCTTTGTCCGAGCACCTTGCCCGCGGCGGCGATGATGGCGTGCTTGCCGACGCCGGTTTGGATGACCCGAGACTGCGAGCACGCCGTGCCCCGCACTTTGCGGAGCACTTGCGCATGCTCTATCGCCATCGGGCAAAGGACACAACAACGCTCCGTCCGATCAGGTTCCGGCATGCACTGAGCGTATCGCACAGCAACACGCTCACTCCACCGTCACACTCTTCGCCAGGTTCCGCGGCTTATCCACATCATGCCCGCGCGCCAGCGCCGCGTAATACGCCATGATCTGCAGCGGGATCACCGTCAGCAGCGGGCTCAGTGGCTCAGGAATGTCCGGGATGTACAGCACGTCCTGCGCGTGATGCTTGATGTGTTCGTCGCCCTCGGTCGCCACGGCGATCACGTGCCCGCCGCGGGCGCGGACCTCGTGGATGTTGCTCAGCACCTTCTCATACTGACGGCCCTTGTTCGCGATGAAGACCGCCGGCATGCCCTCGTTGATCAGCGCGATCGGGCCGTGCTTCATCTCCGCCGCGGGCATGCCCTCGGCGTGGATGTAGCTGATTTCCTTCAGCTTCAGCGCGCCCTCGAGCGCGGTCGGATAGTTGTACCCGCGGCCCAGGAACAGCCAGTTCTCACGCTCGACATACTTCTCCGTCACGCGCTTGATCCGCGGCGCCTGCTCCAGCACACGCTCGATCTTTTCCGGAATCGTCTGCATCGCCTTGAGCAGGTCCGAGCACTGATCCGCGCTCATGATGCGCCGACGCGCCATGAACAGGCCGATCAGCGTCAGCACCGCCACCTGGCCCGTAAACGCCTTGGTGCTCGCCACGCCGATCTCCGGCCCCACGCGCAGATACACGCCGGCGTCGGTCTCTCGCGCGATCGATGATCCGACCACGTTCACCACGCCCAGCGAGAGCGCGCCGCGTTCCTTGGCCTCGTGCAACGCCGCGAGCGTGTCGGCGGTCTCGCCCGACTGGCTCACCGCGATCACCACCGTGCCGTCTTCGATGATCGGGTTGCGATAGCGAAACTCGCTGGCGTACTCCGTCTGCGCCGGCACCTTCGCGAGGTCTTCCAGCAGATATCGCCCGATCATCGCCGCGTGCAGAGCCGTGCCCTGCGCCGTCAGGATCACCTTCTTGGCCCGCGTCAGCTCCTTGGCAAAGTTGCTCAGCCCGCCGAGCGTCACCTTGCCATCGTCGGTGTTGATGCGCCCCGAGATGCAGTTCCGCAAGCTCGCCGGCTGCTCAAAGATCTCCTTGAGCATGTAGTGCTCATACTGCCCAAGCTCAATCTGCGCCAGATCAATCTCAAGCTGCTCGATCTTCGGCGTCACCGGCACGTTGTGGATCGTGCTCGTCCGGAACGTGCAGCCCTGCGGCGTGCGCTCCAGTTTCACCACGTTGTAGTCATCCAGCGCAAACGCATGGGCCGTGTGCGCCACGATCGCGCTCGCATCTGATGCGACCACATACTCGTCATTGCCCACACCCACGATCAGCGGCGAGCCCTTGCGAGCACCAACGAGCACATTCGGCTCTCTCTCGCAGATCACCGCGATCGCATATGCCCCCGTCACCTCGCGCAGCGCGGCCTGCACCGCGGCCTCAAGATCGCCCTCGTACAACTCGCCGATCAGCATCGCCAGCACTTCGGTGTCGGTCTCGCCCTGGAACTTGTGGCCCTTTTCCTTCAGATAGGTCTTCAGGGCCGAGTAGTTCTCGATGATTCCGTTGTGCACGACCGCGATGCCGTGCTTGTCGTCGGTGTGCGGGTGGGCGTTCACCTCGGTCACCCCGCCGTGCGTCGCCCATCGCGTGTGGCAGAGCCCGAGCGAACCCGCAAGCCCGCCGATCGAGTCGAGCTTCTCTTCCAGCACGCTCACACGCCCGACGGCTTTGCACACGGAGATCTTGCCATTGATCACGGCGATCCCCGCCGAGTCATACCCGCGATACTCCAGCCGCTTGAGGCCCTCAAGGAGCAGGTGCTGAGCGGGCTTGGATCCGAGATACGCGACAATTCCGCACATGGTTGTTCTTCCAGGACTGAAGTAGAAATCCGAGACCCGTCGAGTCGAGCGTACAGATCGTAACGCCGCCCACCACCCCCCGCTCCAAAGCGGCGGGCCAGACGTCACCCTCGTACGTCGGATCGGCGCATCAGGATCGCCAAGTTCGGACCAAGTGCCCCTCGGACGTCAGGAAGTCCCCAAACCGCGTCGCAACCCGCACTGCTCAGCCGTCTCGCTGGTTATAGAACCTCCGAGGAGGGGAAATCGCCGACAACCCAGAAAAACAAAGCCCCCGGAATAGCGGGCTATTCCGGGGGCAAGTCGCTCGCTTCAGGCTCTTGCGATCAGCAACCCGCAAACCAGGCATTGATCCAGTCGAACAGGTTGGACACCGTCGCGCCAGGACCCGTGCCGTCGCCGCCGATCACCGCATTGGGTGAGCTGGCGAACCAATCGTTGATATACGCGAAGATGTCGGCGACCGCCGCCGTGCCGGACTTGTCATAGTCGGCGTGGCAGCACGGCGTCGTCAGACTGCCATTCAGGTTGCACGCCGTCGCCGAGCTGACGAACGACGCGCCCGCGTTGGTCGTCGGCGTGCAGTTCGCCTGAGTCACCGTCGCGTTGCACGTCGCGCCGCGGCAGCACATGCCGCCACCAACCACGGGCGTGCCCGTGACTGTGATCGTGAACGCGCCACCTGCGGGCGTGGCGCCCGCGCCGGTATAGACCGCGAGCCGGATCAGATACCTCTGCCCCGCAGTCATCGACACCGGGGCGATGATCGAGGCAAACCCGCTTCCAGGAGGCGTGACACCGTCGCACGTGTCATCATCGCAGCCAAGTTCTGAGCCGATCCCGGCGCACGTGCCGTCGAACACCGAGACAACCGTATCAATCGCCGACCCGCAGCTCGTGATGCCGTAGCTGTCGGTGGCCGGTGCCGTGAAGGTGAACCAAACGGCCTTGCTGAAGTTGGTGGGCAGCGTGAAATAGCACGCCCCGCCCGGGCCTTCGGTCCCGTCCCCGGTCGCGGCGGCGTTGGAACCCGCAACCGCGACGTTGAGCGACAGTGCCTGAGCCGCGGCACACTCGTCGTTCGCCGGGGGTGGGGGCTGCGGGCATGGGTTCGGCGCACAGACCGAGTTGTCACCCTGATACGTTGTGCCAGCGGCACAACCGGCCGAGCCGGTGCTCGTCACGGTGCACACACCGTTGCCCGCGTTGCAGCACGCGCCGGTGATGATGGTCGAGATGTTCAGCGTGAACGCACCGCCCGCGCCGGTCCCGAAGGCACAGACCAGAATGCGGACCGACTGGCCCGCCGACAGCGAGAGGGTCATGAGCGAGTTCACCCCAGCGCCGCCATCGTCATCACAGTCAAGTTCTGTTCCGGCGCAGGCATCAAAGGCGGAGAGGACCGTATCAAAGCCCGTGCCGTTGGTGTCAATCTGCCAGGAACCCGCGGCGGGCGCTGTGAAGCTGTACCACACGCCGTTGGAAGAATCACCCACGCATGATTGTGTCTCGTCGGCTCCGGTCGTCGCCGTGTTGTTGAAGCCATTCACCGCGGGAATGCCCGGAGTCACCACGATCGCGCCCGCGCACTCGTCGTTCGCCGGAGCTGGCGGCTGAGGGCAGGGATTGGGCGCACAAGTCGTGCCCACGCTCTGGAACACACCCGGCGAGGCACACGATGCTGGTCCCGTGCTTGTGCAGATCCCGGTCGTCGGGTTGCAGCAAGCGCCGGTGCAGACCTGCGTGGCGCACACCGTGCCATCACCAGAGTACGTATCCCCCGACGTCGTGCACGACGCCGGGGCACTGAGTGCACACGAACCATCCGCCCGGCAGCACGCGCCCAGTGGGCCGCTGCTCACCTGAAGCTGGAACTGATCCGTCGATGCCGCCGCGCCCGCGCCATACCGTGCCACGCGGATGATCACCGGCACACCCGCGTTCAGCGGAACATCGGTGATCGCCGAAAGGCCGACCCCTGCCGAGCACACGCCGTCGTCATTGCACGCAAGCGTCGCGCTCACACCGGCGCCAGCATCCGGGCAATCGCTGTGCACCGACAGCACCGAGTCCCACGTTCCCGGGCTGCTGCACAGCGTCAGGTTGTAGTTGCTCGACACGCTCGGCGTGAAGCGATACCACACGTCGTTTCGGCTCAAGGGCGCGGCGGCGGTGTTGGTGTCCGCACACCCGCTCGCACCACCCGCGATGTTCGACCACCCATCCGTCGTCGCCCCGCTCAACGACCCCGAGACGGTGAATCCCGTACCCGTGTAGTTGAACGTCGGCTGGTTGGCGATCGTCGCACAGATGTTGTTCTGCGCCGGCGGCAATGGCGCACTCACCGACAAGCGCACCGGGCCGCTGGCCCCACCATAGTTCGCCACACGCACCGTGTACGTCACCCCAGCCGTCAGCGTCACGCTGGGCAGGTCAGAGAGCAAGCCGCACGAATCATCGTTGCAGGCCGCCGCGGAGATCGTGTTTGCCGTTGTCGCCGGACACCCGCTGTGCACCGACAGCACCGTGTCAAACGCCGACGTGGTCGTGCACAAGCTCAACGCAAACGGCCCGGAGGTGCTGGGCGTGAAGTACCAGTACACGTCTCCACCCGTGCCCGCACAGGCACTGCCATCCACCGAAGACGCGGCGGTCGTGCCGTTCACCACTCCACCCGCGCCCGGAATCGTGAACGTGGCTTGATTGGCCCCACACACGTTGTTCGCCGGCTGCGCGAGGACTGGAATCGTCATGCCGGCGACGGCACAGAGCGAAACCGCTGACATCCAACGAAATCGATTGGAGAGCATTTCTACATCCTTGCCTAGCACCGCCACCCGACTTCAATCAGTTTGCTCGATAACACGGACGAAGTCAACCGGAATACGCAAGGATTCGGAAATGCGATCACTCTCTGATCGCCATGCGGACAATCGCCCGGCAAAAAGCACAACCCCCCGGCCGAACAGGCCAGGGGGTTGAGGAAGTGTGACTGAAGATGTCGGTTCGTAGAGAACCGGTCGGGCTTAGCAGCCGCCTGCGAACCAGGCGTTGAGGAAGCTGAAGATGTCGTTGGTGTCCGGGGTAGCGGAGCCATCGCCGCCGAAGTCGGCGAAGACGTTGCTGGAGAACCAGTCGTTGAGGTAGGCGAAGATGTCGGCGGTCTGGATGCCGGCGGTCTTGTCGTAGTCAGCGTGGCAGCAGGGCGCGGTCGCCGAGGTGGCGCTGCAGGTCGTGGCGGTGCTGTTGAAGGACGCGCCGAACTGGGTGCCGGTGGTCACGCAAGCGGCCTGAGCAATGGTCGCGTTGCAGGTGGAGCCGCGGCAGCAGACGCCGGTCGGGAGGACCGGGTTGCCGGTGACGGTGATGCTGTACGCACCGCCCGTGGAGGCGCTGGGTCCCCAGACCGACAGACGGATGAGGTAGGTCTGCCCGCCGGTCAGAGCGATCGGAGCAATCTCAGAGGCGAGCCCGCTGCCGACCGGCGTGATGCCATCGCAGAAGTCATCGTCGCAGCCGAGTTCAGCGCCGAAGGTGGTGCAGGTGCCATCGTAGATCGAGAGCACGGTGTCGAAGCTGCTGCCGCAAGCGGTGATGCCATAGACATCAGACACGGGCGGGGTGAAGGTGAACCAGACGGCCTGCTTGAAGCTGGTGGGGCTGGTGGTGTAGCACGCGCCGCCGGGGCCTTCGGTGCCGTCACCGGTGGCCTGAGCGTTGGAGCCGATGAAGGCGACGTTGAGCGACAGGGCCTGAGCCGAGGCGCACGCGTCGTTGGCCGGGGGCGGGGGCTGCGGGCAGGGGTTCGGGGTGCAGACAGTCGCCGCGCCCTGCCAAGTGCTGCCGGAAGTGCAGGCGGTCTGGACGGTGATGGTGCAGGCGCCGGTCAGCGGGTTGCAGCACGCGCCGGAAGCGGGGCACGGGCTGGGGGTGCAGACGGTGTTGTCACCCTGATAGGTCGCGCCCGACGGGCAGACGCCCGTCAGCACGACCGTGCAGGCGCCGGTCGTGTCATTGCAGCACGCGCCGCTGGTGACCGTGGCGACGCTCACAACAAAGGTGCTCGCCGGGGTGAAGCTGGCGACGCGGAGGAAGTGCACGCCGGGGGTGGTCACGTTGATCGTGAGCAGAGCCGGATCAACAAGCGCGCCCTGGCAGGCGATCGCCGTCGCACCGTCGGTGCTGCACGCCGTGAAGGCCGAGATGGAGTAGAGGTTGCCCGTGTCAGCGTCCACCGTGGCCTGGTAGGTGCCGGCGGCCGGAGCGTTGAAGGAGTACCACACGTCCAACGTGCTGCCGGTGCAGGCCGGGAGCGTCGCCATCGACGGGGTCGAGGCGACGTTGGTGCCCGGGATCGGAGCCGCGCCAACCGTCAGCGAGATCGCCGAAGCGCACTCGTTGTTGGCCGGAGCCGGGGGCTGCGGGCAGGGGTTCGGGGTGCAGGTCGTGCCAGCGGTCTGCCAGGTGCTGCCCGAGGGGCAGGCCGCCTGAACCGTGACCGAGCAGGCGCCGGTCGCGTCGTTGCAGCACGCGGCCGAGGCGGCGCACGGGCTGGGGGAGCAGACCGAGCCGTCACCCTGATACGTCGCGCCCGAGGGGCAGACGCTCGTGCTCACGAGCGTGCAGGCACCCGTGGTGTCATTGCAGCACGCGCCAGTGGTGATGCTGGCGATGTTCAGGTTAAACCCGCCGCCGACCGGAGCCCCGCCGAAGGTCGAGACCATGATCTGAACGGTCGTGTTCGGAGCGAGGGCAACGACCAGCAAGGAGGAGTTGGCCGGGCTCACGCCGGAGTCATCGTCGCAGGCGAGCTGCGTACCGCCGCAGGAGCTGAAGACGGTCAGGATGGTGTCCGCCTGAGCGCTGCCCTCGGTATCGATCTGGAAGGAACCACCAGACGGTCCGGAGTTGAAGGAGTACCAGACGCCCTTGCCGCCAAGAGTCTGGCAAGTCGGAACCGGGTCGCCGGGCGTTGTCGCCTGCGAGTTGTCGCCCGTGACGGCGGGCACGCCAGCCGTCACCGAGATCGCGCCAGCGCAGAGGTCGTTGGCAGGCGGGGGCGAGATGATGTTCAGGTTGAGGTTCGCCGAGCCGGAGCGGGCCAGCGGAGCGGTCTCCTGGATCGCCGCGGTGAGGGGCAGGGTGCCCGTCGCGGTGCCGTTGACGACCGTGACGGTGCGGGTGAAGATGTTGTCACCGGCCGCCGCGTCAGGGGCGACGCCGTTGTCCAGCAGGGAGATCGGGCTGCCGACGAGGTTGGCGTCGGTGATCGTCACGGTGTGAGCCGTGGAGGTGGGCGACTGGCCCGGGACGACCGTGACCGCAATGGTCGTGGTGCCCGTGCCGTCGTTCACAACGTTGGCCGGCGTCGCAGTGGCGGTGCCGGAGGGGTTGGTCGGGCTCGAGGGCGGCACGACGGTGAACTGGGCGATGGCGATGTCAAACGCCGCGGGCTTGAGCGCGGTCACGGTCGAGACGGCGAGGTCGCCGCCAGTGATCGTGAAGTCGACATCGAGGTTGGTCGTCGTGCTGGAGTTGGCCAGCGCGTTGGCGAAGTCGGTGACGACACCCGTGCGGAAATCGTCGTCGGCCGGGCTGCCCTGGTTGTTGGCCAGGTTGAAGTTCGTAATGGCGACGAAGTACGTGCCCGCCGCGAGCGTGCGGGTGGCGATGCCCTGCACCGTCGTGCCGGTGCCGCCGCCCGCGACCGACTCGTCATCGCAGCCGAAGCCCGCGATGGGGTTGAAGTTGGAGTCATACACCCAGAAGTCGGTGTCGGTCGTCGTCTGACCGATGGACGAGATCGTCACGTTGCCGCCGACGACGGTCGAGGGACCGGCGATCGGGGTGACGAGCGTGCGCTCAAGGGTGGCGACGTAGTTGCCGGTCGTCGTGGTCGTGCCGGTGACTCGGAAGAAAATCTCCGAGGGGTTGCCGTTGGCATACCACTGCACGAAGCGAGCCGGGGTGGTCGCCGTGCTGCTGGTCTGGACGACGGCGTCGGTGCCCGCGTTGGGAACGCCCGCCGTCTGCGTCAGGCCGCGGATCGTGCCCACGTGCCCGACGGCGCCGGCGGTGGTGATCACGAGGCGATAGCGATAGACGCCCGGGGCCGGAGCCGCGGTCGTCGTGATGCGGAAGTTGTCCGACGACGCCGCACCCGCGGTGATCGTTGATGTGCCGATCGTGTTGCCGGTGATGTTGTCGCCGGGAGCCATGCCCGCGATCACCTGTGCCCCGGCCTTCGTGTCATTGGGCTCGACTTCGTTGAACGTGACCTGAGCGTGAGCGCTGGCACTGACGGCCAGCCCGGCACATGCGGCCACGATTCCAGAAACCCAGTCGAACCTACGCGTTCGATTCTTTGCCATAACCACACCACCTTCTTTGTGCAAAATAGACCCCGGTTTGAGTGGGCAACACCGCCGCTCTCAGACTGGGAACCACACACAGTTGGCCGTTCTTTGGGCTGAACACCCAAAAACCGGCCCAACTGAAGCTCGCGGAGCGTTGCGTCCTTTCAAGGAGCGCTCGAAAACGGACCGCAAGATTCAGTTGTCGCAAGTTTGCTGGAAAGTTGGGACTTTGTCAATGAAGAGTTGCCATTCCGTCAAAAATCGATTGCGTCGGTTGCAAATGCTTGCCCGACAGCCCCCTGTTTCGTGCCCTTGATGGTCCGGAAGTCGTCAATTACCCAAGTTCACACCGGCATTCGGACCCTCCTCATTCAACTGGCCAGAACAAGCCGATCTCCCCGCCGCGTGGGTGTCGCCCGTTTCGATCGGTACGCTCTTCCGTGTTCGTCGCTCAGGCCCATTCCTTTGCCCAACAGGCGCGGCTGGCCATCACGCTCGCCTGGATCGCTGGCTATACCAACATCCTCACGCTCATCGCCTGCCGGCATGCCAGCAGCCACATGACCGGTACCACGTCGGACCTCGGGTTTCAATCCGTCGAGGCCATTCGATGGGTCGCCCAGGACGCCTCGGCGAGCGATGGGCATCTCAAACTCGCCGCCTTCGCACTCTTTGTCCTGGTCACCTTTGTGATCGGAGCCGCGATCAGCGGCTTGCTCACCGAGATCGGTCGCCGCCGGGCGTGGGAATCGATCTACATCCTGCCCATGGGCGTTGAGGCCGCGCTCCTCGCGGTGCTGGCGATCATGATGCGATCGCACGAGCCGGGAACCGTCGAGACCGGCCTGCGCCTGTTCGGACTCGTGGGCGTCGCTTCCATCGCCATGGGCTTGCAGAACGCCACCATCACCCGCATCTCCAGCGGCGTGGTGCGGACCACACACGTCACCGGCGTGCTCACCGACCTCGGCATGGAAGGGGCTCAGTTCGGATTCGTCATCCGCGAATGGCTCCGCGAGGGCGGGGCGTGGCGTGATGTGCTGGCGCATCCCGTGGCTCGGCGGCTTGGCATGCTCGGGTCGATCATCCTCTCGCTTGCGCTCGGGGCGGGGCTGGGGACGGTCGCGTATGACTATGCCCATGACTGGGCGATGCTGCCGCCGGTGGTGTTCCTGCTCTGGATCATCTGGCAGGACGCGCACCATCCGATCGCGGAGATTGAGCCGAGCGAGCTGGTGGCGGACTTTGGGCTGAAGCTGCCGCCGGAGATCGTGGTGTATCACCTGAGGCACGACCAGACGCGCAAGGGCGGTTTGCAGCGATTGCCGAACCTGGTGGCGTGGTCGGAACGCGTCCCAAAGGCGGCACGGGTGGTCGTGCTGGACCTGACCGATGTGACCCAGCTTGATGGCGACGCGGCGTATGAGCTGCGTGCCGCCCTGACGCGGCTGCACACGCAGCATCGGACGCTGGTGATCGCGGGCTTGAGTGCCGAGCAGACGGAGCAACTGCGAGCGGCCCACGCGGGCGAGGCCCTGGACCCGCACAGCGTGAGCCCGGATCTGGAATTGGCGATTGCACGCGGGCTCGTGCACCTTGAGCACCTGCGGCCGGATTTGACGATCGCACGGGTGTTTTCTGGGAGTCCGAGGGCGTAGTCCGGGCAGTGCAGTTTAAGCCTGATCGTTTGCAGGACTATCGGAACATGGATGACGACTCGGGCAGCACCGTTCCGCCGAACCGATGGGCGACTGGATCGAGATAGACCGTATAGCGCTGTGTTGTCGGCGACTGGGTGTTCTTCAAGACGACGCTCGCGCCATCGAGCATCGAGACGTGAGCGATCTCGTTGCCGTGCCACCATGCCAAGGGAACGTCACGGTCGTAGCGGGTCTCGGGGCTAAGTCGGCCTGCGAGGAATGAGCCGTATTCGCCGAAGAGGGCGAGTCGGGATGGTGACACGACGACGGTGTGAGGTCCTTGCCTTGGACGGAAGTAGGGCTTGGGTGTTCCCGGGGGCGAGAAGCCGAAGCCGAACAACGAACCGATCTGGCAGTACATCCAGGTGTTGATTTCGTAACTACTGCCAAAGCTGTAGTACAAGCTGCTTCCGCCTTTTCCCGAGGTGTTGGTAAGAAGCTCGGGGACAGCTAGCCCGAGATACGTGTTGGTGCGAGCGGATCGGTATCCATTATCAGAGGGGCACCGAAAGACCGGTGCTTCAGTCCGAAGGATTTGGGAGTCAGCAAGGTATGGATTGAGGGGACGACTGGCTGGAAGCCGAGCGCCGGGAGTCTCGACGGCGGAGCCATACCAATGAACTCCCCCAGAAGCAAACCGGAGACGATTCTCGTAGTTCTCTGTGTCTCCGAGCGGATTGACGCCGAAGTCAAGAACATACGTTTGATATGCGATGTTTATCTGCCTGAGATTCGAAAGACAGACTGCTGCGCGACCGCCAGCACGCGCTCGTGCCAGCGCAGCGAACAGCAATCCGGCGAGTACCGTGATGACGAAGACCACCACAAGCAGTTCGACGAGGGTGAACGCACGTCGTTTGGCCGTGGACATGCACACCTCATTCTGAGTCAGTTTTCATGCGCAACCCAAAAACCATGCGTTGAGAAACTCGAAGATATCCAAAGATGTCAGCATGCCATCCTGGTCAAAGTCAGCGTCTAAGTCACCAGCAAACCAATCGTTGAGGAAGTCGAAGATGTCAAGTTGATCGCCATTGCCATCGAGATTAAAGTCGGCGTAGCAGGCGACGATGAAGGAACGAATGTCTGTCTCGGTGGCACCGCCGGTGTTCCAGCCAACTACAGACCACGAATACAGCCCCGGGATCAGACGGTCTGCTATCGGCATGACAACTGACGTTGTCGGAAATGCAACCTGGTACTCATAGAGGGGATCCGCATTGTTTGGGTCGTTGCCCATGAAGACGCCAACGATGTACTCCGTTGAATCCGAATCGAGTTGCCATTCAAATCGCAGTCCATTACTGCGGACCAATGCTTGCGGCGCAGGGATGGATTGAGTCGGCACGTTCGTTGATACTTTGTAAGTGATTGTCGAAGGGTCGCAATCCCACCCGACAAAGTCAAGCACCTCCCAATCGTTCCGCGTGTAGTACGCCCCTTGCAGATCGGCACCACCTCCAAGTTGCGAAACAAAGGGGTCCATAATGCCCAGTGGAGTCGGAGGCGTCTGGAGGATCGCTGCAAGAAAATGCGACGCTTGATTTCCATCGCCTTGAGGGCGCACGCCGCGCGACATTGGAATAGCTCCTGTCGCGGGGTTGGTCGCTCCGGTTGGACGAACAACTAGCGACGCTTGAACCATTGGCCTCAACTCCCTTACCGCGCTTGAGATGTTGGGAGGAAGCGTGTTGTTCGAAAATCTGAAAACATCCTGAATGTCAATGTAGCTTGGAGGCGTTCCGTCTGGGTCCACTGCGCTAGAACCATTGTCGCATTGGCTGTCAAATCCAAGCAAGTGCATAGTTTCATGGACCAAAACCGATTCGAATGAAGTGAACCCCTGTCGCAACTTGCCTGCCTTGAACTGCCACTTGAACGTCCCTGTTTCGAGCTTCATGCGAATAGTCATCGCGGTGCCCACGGGGTTGAGCTGAAGGTGCTGCAGTAGTGGGTACTTCATGCCGATCGTAGATGACAACTGAGGTGGTGTGGCGTCCGATGACCAACGAAACGGAACAGAACTTGCCGGAAGCACACTGTAATACTGAAACTCTAAGCCGTCAGAGCCATCTCCTACTGTAATCAGCTTGCCTCGTACTGCTGCCCATGACGGTGCATAATCGGGGGTGTTGGCATCAGCCACTGCTGGACAGTTTGGGTTGTTCGGTGGGCAGGGTGAAACAAAGTTGAGATCGACGACCATTACAGCGGAAGATGCCAGCAAGGGCGCTTCAACGGAACTTCGAGCACGCTCTATCGCCCGGTTCACATCAAGCACCTTGTCAGCACCAAAGGCCGTGGCAATCGCCTGATCACTCGTCTGAAAGAGAACAAAGACCTGGGCAACACTTGGCGTCGCGGGCAGAAAGAGAGCCAAGAACAACATCATGAACCCGCTGACTCTTCTTGCACACTCGAACCATCCCAGCTCGCTGGGCTGGTGGGCTGGTGGGCTGCTGGGTTGCTGGGCTGCTGGGCTGCTGGGCTGCTGGGCTGCTGGGCTGCTGGGCTGCTGGGCTGCTGGACGAGTCGTCATCATGCGGCACCTCGGTGCCTTTAACCTACCAGAACCGGGTGAAGTTTCAAGTAGGAGCCACACTATTGGCACTTTCTCAGCGAGAATCAGGCGCGGGTGGGGCGTCGGTGCATCTCAGAGCCACCATTCATCCCACGTTCAGGGCAGCATTCTTGCGGCTCAAGGCCTATAGAGCGTGCTCAGGACGCAAAGCCGGTCTATTGTCACCGAGTTTGCGCCCGGGCACTCGTGCGGTGGAGCCGCGGGACGGGCGCGGGCGGCCTTTTCCGTCAGGACACCGATGCCGAAGCGCAGTGATATCAAGACGATTCTGGTGCTGGGTTCCGGGCCGATCGTCATCGGGCAGGGGTGCGAGTTTGACTATTCCGGCACGCAGGGGTGCAAGTCGCTCAAGAGCGAGGGGTTCCGGGTCGTGCTGGTGAACTCCAACCCGGCGACGATCATGACCGATCCGGGGTTCAGCGATCGGACGTACATCGAGCCGATCACGCCGGAGGCCGTCAAGAAGATCATCATCCGCCAGCGCGAGCTGGGCGATCCGATCCACGCGCTGCTCCCAACCCTTGGCGGACAGACGGCCCTCAACTGCGCCTGCGCCCTGTGGGATCAGGGGATCCTGCAGGAGTTCGGCGTCGAGATGATCGGGGCCAATCGCCAGGTGATCCACCGTGCCGAGGATCGACAGGCGTTCAAGGACATCGTCGAAGGACTGGGGCTGAAGATGCCCAAGGCCAAGACCGTGACAACGCTCAGCGAGGCGCGGGCGTTTCTGGAAGAGATCGGCTTGCCCGCGATCATCCGCCCCGCATTCACGCTCGGCGGCAGCGGCGGCGGAATCGCCTACAACCGCGAAGAGTTTGACGAGATCATGACCCGCGGCCTCCGCGCCAGCATGATCGGACAGGTGCAGATCGACCAGAGCGTGCTCGGCTGGAAGGAATACGAGCTGGAAGTCGTCCGCGACAAGAAGGACAACTGCATCATCGTCTGCGGGATCGAGAACATCGACCCGATGGGCGTGCACACCGGCGACAGCATCACCGTGGCCCCGATCCTCACGCTGACGGACAAGGAATATCAGCACATGCGCGACGCCGCGCTCGCCATCATGCGCGCCGTCGGCGTGGAGACGGGCGGCAGCAACGTGCAGTTTGCCGTGAACCCGAACCCGGTGCCCGGGCCGGACGGCAAGAAGCCGTTTGAGATGGTGGTGGTCGAGATGAACCCGCGCGTGTCGCGCAGCTCTGCACTCGCGAGCAAGGCGACGGGGTTCCCGATCGCCAAGATCGCGGCCAAGCTGGCCATCGGCTACACGCTCGACGAGCTCCGCAACGACATCACCGGCACCACCAGCGCGTGCTTTGAGCCGGCGATCGACTACATCGTCACCAAGATCCCGCGCTGGACGTTCGAGAAGTTCCCCGAAGCCGACCAGACGCTGACGACGCAGATGAAGAGCGTGGGCGAGGCGATGGCGATCGGCAGGACGTTCGCCGAGAGCTTCCAGAAAGCCGTGCGATCGATGGAGGTCAAACGGTTCGGCTATGGCCTCGACAAGAACGACAAGTGGCTGGTGGCGATGCGCAACGGGGGTGAGGTCGCGCTGACCGAAGACGGCACCGGCGGCGTGCGCACCGCCGACGGGGAGGCACTTGAGTGGCCGATCCCCGATGAAAAGCTCAGCCAGAAACTGGCCGTGCCGGGACAGGCCCGGATCTACTACATCCGATACGCGATGAAGCTCGGCTGGAGCGCGGATCGCATCTGCGCGCTCACACGCATCGATCCGTGGTTCATGGATCAGCTCAAGCGGCTGGTCGAGTTTGAAGACGAACTCCTGCGCGTCAAGACGCTCGATGCGCTCCCGCTGGCGACGCTGATGAAGGCCAAGCAGCTTGGCTACTCCGACGCGCAGCTCGCGTTCGTCTATCTGGGCGACATCACGCCCGACACGATCCTGCGGGTTCGTGCGCATCGCCAGAAGCTCGGCATCGAACCGGTCTACAAGCTCGTCGACACCTGCGCCGCTGAGTTTGAAGCGAGCACCCCGTACTACTACAGCACCTACGAGAGCGGCTGCGCACTCAGTGGCAAAGTTGTCACGGCGGAAGACGAAGTTCGCATCACCGACCGCAAGAAAGTCATCATCATCGGCGGCGGGCCAAACCGCATCGGACAGGGCATCGAGTTCGACTACTGCTGCGTCCACGCCTCGCTCGCCGCCCGCGAACTCGGGTTTGAGAGCGTGATGATCAACTCAAACCCCGAGACGGTGTCGACAGACTATGACACGAGCGACCTGCTGTTCTTTGAGCCGCTGACGCTCGAAGACACGCTGAATGTCATCGAGCGACTGAATGGGCAGGCACTCAGCGGAACCACGGGGAAGGTGCACGGCTGCATCGTGCAGTTCGGCGGCCAAACGCCCCTCAACCTCTCGAAGGGATTGCTCAAGGCCGGAGCGCCGATCATCGGCACCAGCGTGGACTCGATCGATCTTGCCGAGGATCGCGATCGTTTCGACGTCCTGCTGAGCTCGCTGAAGCTCAAGAAGCCGCCGAGCGGGATCGCACGCGACGTGGAGCAGGCGGCGGAGATCGCCGAGCGCATCGGCTATCCGGTGCTCGTGCGCCCAAGCTACGTCCTGGGCGGGCGCGGCATGGAGATCTGCTCTGACGAGCGGGCACTGCGCCATTACATGACCACTTGCCTCGCGGCGAGCGACCTTTCCGACGCGCCGGTGCTCATCGATCGCTTCCTCAGCGACGCGGTGGAGGTGGACGTGGACGTGGTCGCCGACTTCGGCTCGGGTAATCAGGCGATCATCGCGGGCGTGATGGAGCACATCGAAGAGGCGGGCATTCACTCGGGCGATTCTTCGTGCACGATCCCGCCGTATTCGCTGCCCAAGGCGATGGTGAAGCGGATCGAAGAGATCGGGCGCGAGCTGGCCCGGGCGCTGAAGATCCGCGGGCTGATGAACGCCCAGCTCGCGATCAAGGGCGATGACATCTACGTGCTTGAAGTCAATCCGCGGGCCAGCCGCACCGTGCCCTTCGTCGCCAAGGCGACGCAGGTGCCGTGGGCACGCATCGCGGCGAAGGCGATGATCGGTTCACCCGGCACGACGCTCGCTGAGCAGGGCGTGCGCGAGGTGGCGACGCGCGATGGCGAGGCGATCCTCCCATATTTCTCGGTGAAAGAGGTCGTCTTCCCCTTCGGCAAGTTCCCCGGCGTGGACGTGGTGCTCGGGCCAGAGATGCGCTCCACCGGCGAGGTCATGGGCGCCGACCGCACGTTCGAAGTCGCCTTTGCCAAGGCCCAGCTCGCCGCGGGCGTGAACATGCCTAGGAGCGGCAACGTCTTCGTCTCGGTGCGTGAAGCCGATCGCAGCAAGGTCCACGCGGTGGCGCGCCAGCTCCAGGCCATGGGCTTTGCGATCTATGCGTCCAAAGGCACTGGTGAACACCTGCGCGCCAGCGGCGTGCCGGCGAACATCCTCCCCAAGATCTCCAGTGGCATGCGCGGGCACGTGCTCGACATGATGAGCGATGGAAAGATCCAGCTCATCATCAACACGCCGACCAAGACGGGTTGGAAGACCGACGAGGGACGCATCCGCGCCTCGGCGATCCGCCTGAACGTGCCGATCATCACCACGGTGACGGGTGCCGCGGCGACGGTGCGAGCGATCGCCGCGCTGAAGTCCGGCGACTGGGGCGTGCTGGCAACTCAGGACTATCGCGAGATGCTGCCGGAAAATCATCCGGCCAAGAACGGCATCGCCGCCAAGGTGGTGGTCAGCAAGCCGGCTTCACCCGCCGCGCGATGATGCAGCGCAGGGCGCGATCGAATCGCAGAATGAATGCCGCGAGCGTGTTGTCGCCATCGCCGCGGAGTTGTTTCTGTACCACGTCGGTATCGACGACCTTGCCGCGGGTTTTGACCTCGACGATGCCCGCGTTCCACCGCGCAAGTTCGGCACGGCAGCGTTTGAGATTCCACGCCATCTCGGCGAGCACTTCAAACACCTCGCACATCGGGTGTACGCGGGGCTCATCGGCGGTGAGCAGGCCGAGCTTGGCGTGCAGCATCGGGCATCGCATCTCGGCACAGATCCGATGCAGCAATCCGGCCCGCTCGATGCTCGGATCAATCTCGAAGATGTATCGGGCAATCGGCGCGACGGGAGGCGGGCCGATGTCGGCCTCACCCGTCAGCATGTGGGTGCCACGAGCATCAAGGAGCGTTGCAGTGTGCTCGTGCAGTGCGAACTGGCCGGTCCAGAGAACACACTGCGTCAGCGTGCCGCGTTCAGAGATGAACTCGAGCTCATTCGGGCGCGGGGCGAGCGAGAGCGCGTCATCGTGATCGATCCCCGGGGCGAGCTTGATCGCTCCGCCGAAGCTCGAACGCTCGGAACAGATTTGGCGGATCACCTCGGGCGGGGGCTGAAGAGCGTCGAGGTCGAACGATCGCTTGCCGGTGTCGTCTCGCCGGGCCGGGTCGAGGTGAAATGGCCCCTCAGGCACGCGCGCGTCTAGCACATCGCACGCAAGCGTCGCGCACCGTGCGTTGCACTCAGCCATCCACGCCCGAACCGGATCGCGATCAACGGCCGTCACGCGGAGCCCGGCCTGGGCGAGCGCCATCGCATCGCCCCCGATGCCGCAGCAGAGATCGACCACCTCGGCGTTCCGCCCGAGGAGCTGCGCGAAGCGACCGGCCTTGTGCATCGCGGCGGCATGCGATGAGGCCATTTCGACGCCGTGGCGGTCGCCGATGATGGTCGCGGCACGTTCGCGTGACCACTTGTGTACGGCCTTTTCGCGGGCAGTGGCAAGCTCGCCAATCGCGCGACGGTGGTCGAGCGGGATGTCGGCTCGCCAGTTGGACTTCTCCCGCCGATCGATCGCTATCGGGTCAGAGTCCGACCTCTCATTCGACATCCCCGCAACAACCGACTTCCAGACATCCAGCGGAATCGGCGCGGTCATGGCACGTGCCCATGGGCCTTCAAATACTCGAGCATCTGCGTCGGAAACGCGAAGATCTCGGGCGTCTGGAAGATCGAACCGTGGGTCTTGCCCTCAACAATCTGAATGCCCGCGAGGGACGCAGTCTTGTTCTCCGCCGGTGCCGGATTGACCTTCACCCACGCATCGAGATCCGTCTTCAACAGCGCCACGGCCTTGTCCAACCCAAACTCGTCCGCCGTGCCCACCACAACGCGGCACCGATCACGCAGAATCGGCCCGAAGCGGCGCGCGTCCTCGCGGAACTTCAGCCCGATGTCGAACGACCGATACCGACTCGCCGTCAGACGGTTGACCACGCCTGTGCGCGGATCAAATAGCTCGGCCGGATTCCCCCGTGCATTCCGCGGCCCCCACGTCGCAAACCAGCTATCCCACTGCTGCGCACTCGTGTTGTCCGGCCCGATGATGTCCTCGCCACCCGTCTCCTGACGGATCGTCATCAGCGTCTTGCCGCCCTGCACAAAGCTCGGCCGCTCCGCCCCAGCGGCGTCCACATACATGTTCTCATCCTCGTAGATGTTCACGCCCTGCAGCGAGCGAAAGTCCACCGGATCGGGCGAGCTCGACCACGCAAAGCCAAACGTGCTGGAATAGTTCAGCATCAGCCACAGCACCGACCACCCGCCGCTGGAGTGCCCACGCAACAGCCGCGCCGAGGGCTCGGCAATCAGCGGATGCGCGGCCTCGATCGCGGGAATCAACTCTGCGATCAGCGCTCGCCCACGATCGCCGTTGTTGAACGAGTCCACAAACAACGTGTGCCCGTTCTTGCTCTCCGGGTCAAGAATGATCAGAAACGCGGCCCGCGCCAGCCGCCCCTCGGGCGATGTGGGCTCGGCGTTCGAACGCTGCAACACGCGGCGGTTCAAGCCATCAAGATGATCGCCGCCAAAGCCCGGCACCTCATACACCGCCGGGTATTTCCTCCCCGGCTGCATGTCGATCGGCGGTATCACGCTCGCCCTCAACATCATCGGCTTCAGAAACGTCTGCGACAGCGACTTGCTCGTGACCTCAACCACCTGCACGCCCGGTGGAAGCGGGCGCTCCCGGCGGCTGGTCTTCTTGTCCAGCGTCAGCCGAACGATCGTCGGTTCACCCGCGGCACGCACCTCGAACGACACCGGCGCGCCAAACAAATTGCCCGGCTGATCCTCCCATTGGCTGGACTCGCGCTGCGTGTCGAGCCGCGCTTGTGCAACGTACTTGCCAGGGGGAAGCTCGCTCACCAGACACGGAAACCCCTCCGACCCTTGATCAAGCACCACCGCAGCACCGGGCTTGGCGGCCTTCACATCGATCCCAAACAGGGGCTGCGGATCCGACCAGAACGGCCCATCGATCGGCTTGGACCCCTCAGGAACCTTGGCACCCTGAGCGATCGTCAGCACGATCAACCGACCCGTGATCGGCCCATCGCCGAGTCCAGGGTCGATGGTGACTTCAAATCGTGCCCCAGCAGTCTGCGGACGTGCGACCGCCGGGGCGGGCTTGGCCGCGCCGGGTGCCTTGTCATCGATCACGCTCGCCAATCGCGGCGAAGTGATCAAAGCCAATGCAGACACGAGCAGCAAGGCGAATCGACAAGCCGTGGGATTCATGCGATAAGCGTACCAATCCGCCGCTCGCACAAGCGGGGCCGACCCCCCCTAAAGACACCACCAGTCGACCATGGAACCGCTATTCTCAACTCTCTTCGCGGGATCCGGCGTCGTCGCTGGAATCACTCGGCCACCAACGGAGAACGCGCCGCCCATGATCTGGCTCTGGATCGGATTCGTCGTCTTTGTGCTCGTGGTGCTCGCGCTCGATCTGGGCGTCCTGTCGCGCCGCCAGCAGGTGCTCTCACCGGCAAAGGCCATGAAGCACGTCGCCGTCTTCGTCGCCATGGGGCTGGCGTTCAACGTCGCGGTCTACTTCATCTACAAGCACGACTGGCTCGGCATCGGCACCAAGTTCGCCGGAGTCATGATGCACGCCACCGAGCCCGGGGCACCCATGCCCTCGGGCGATGCGATCGGGCGCACCGCGGCCATGCAGTTCCTCGCCGGGTGGCTCACCGAGTACTCCCTCAGCGTCGACAACCTCTTCGTGATCGCCCTCATCTTCGCGTTCTTCAAGGTGCCAGCCAAGTTCCAGCATCGCGTGCTCTTCTGGGGCATCCTGGGTGCGCTCGTCGCTCGTTTTGTCATGATCTTCGCCGGCACCGCGCTGGTCACACGATTCGAATGGCTGCTCTACATCCTCGGCGCATTCCTCGTCTACACCGGCGTCAACATGGCCCTGGCCAAGGAAGACGAAGATCGCGACTTCGACAAGATGTTCGTCGTCCGAATCGCACGCAAGCTCTTCCCGATCTCCAAGGACTTTGACGGCGAGCGCTTCTTCACACGCCTGGCCCCCACCGGCAACGCGGCACGCGGCACGCTCGTCGCCACGCCCCTGTTCCTCGTCCTCCTTATCATCGAGACCACCGACGTCATCTTCGCCGTGGACTCCATCCCCGCGATCATCGGCATCACCAAAGATCCGTTCATCGTCTTCACCTCCAACGTGTTCGCCATCCTGGGGCTGCGTTCGCTCTTCTTCGCCCTCGCCGCGCTCATGGACAAGTTCCACTTCCTGAAATATGCCCTCGCCGTGGTGCTCGTCTTCGTCGGCATCAAGATGCTTCTCGAGGGCGTCCACCAGCTCCGCGTAGTCGCCAAGATGGTGGCCGAACCGCTCCCGGCGTGGGCCACCTGGCTGCCGGAGAACCAGATCCACGTGCCCATCGCCGTCTCACTGGGGTTCATCGTGCTCTCGCTGACCGCCGGCGTCGTCGCGTCGCTAATCTGGGCCAAGCGGCACAAAGAGGCCGAGGGCGCATAAGCGTTGCCCCATCGCCCGCTCCGGCCCCTACCGTTGGTGCGTCCGGCGGACCGGACGATGAGACTGGTCTGCACGCGGTGCGGAAGGATCCATGACTGTCTGGCTCTGGCCGGTGCTCCTGCTGCTTGTCGCCGTCCTGGTCGTGCTCGACCTGGGCATCCTGACGCGCCGCCCACGCGTCGTCACACAGACCGAAGCGCTCGCCTCAACACTCCTCTGGCTCCTCGCCGCCGTCGTCTTCAGCTTCGTCATCGCGTACGTCTATGAGGTCAACTGGCTGCGGATCGAAGAGACCGTCAGCTTTCCCATCGAGGGCGGGCCACTCAACGGCACCCAGGCGCTCTGGCAGTTCTTCACCAGCTACGTCATAGAGATCGCCCTCAGTCTCGACAATCTCGCGGTCATCGCCCTCGTCTACGCCGCGTTCGGCATCCCCCGCCCACTTCTCGGGCGCGTGCTCTTCTGGAGCATCCTCATCGCCATGGTCATCCGCCTGGGCATGATCTCCGGCGGCGCATGGCTCGTGGCCCACTGGCCCAACGTCAAATGGTTCCTCGGCGCGCTGCTGGTCCTCGCCATGCTCCGCACCCTCGTCCTCCCCGACGCCCAGACCGACCTCTCACGCAAGTGGTACACACGCATCGTCCGCTCCTGCTTCCGAATCCGCGAGACGCTCGATCACCAGCGCCTCTTCACCCGCGTCGAAGAAGGCGGCAAGTTCAAGCTCTGCGGCACCCCCATGCTCGGCGCCGTCATCGTCGCCGCCCTGCTCGATGTCACCTTCGCCCTCGACAGCGTGCCCGCACTCTTCAGCGTCACCAAAGACCCGTTCCTCGCCTTCAGCGCAAGCTTGCTCGCCGGCCTCGGGCTGCGATCGCTCTACTTCACCATCGCCGAGCTCCTCCCGCGATTCCGCTTCCTGCGCGTGAGCGTGGTGTTCATCCTCCTCTTCGTCGCGGCAAAGATGTTCCTCGCCGACCACGCCCCGAAACTGACGACGCACATCACCCTCGCCGTCATCTCAGGCACAATGGGGCTGGGCGTGCTCGCCTCGGTCCTTTGGTGGCGCTCCCGAGTAAAAGCAAACCCGGACATGGCCGTCCGCCCGACGCCGCTGGAAGACTTGACCGGTGCCGTCGAAGTCGGCCGGCGCAACGCACGCAAGATCGGCATCCTCATCGCCGGCACCGTGATCGTGCTCTTCGGCATCGCCATCGCCCCACTCCCCGGCCCCGGGCCAACGGTGCTCGTCCCCATCGGCCTCGCGCTGCTGGCCACCGAGTTTGTCTGGGCACGCTGGGTGCTGGACAAGATGAAGTCCGGCGCATTCAACCTCGCCGATCGCATGGACGCCATCGCCGACCGCCTCGGCGTCTGGTTCGTGCCCGCCGTCTTCGTCGGGTTCTGGATCGTCGGCTTGACGGTGGTAGAGCTGATTGAGCTCATCGTGGGCGCAATCAGAAAGGGCAACGAACCCTTCGAGTTCGCCTGGTACTCCATCGCCGTCATCGTCGGCAGCCCCTTCATGCCCGTGCTTCTCTGGGGCACGCACTACCTGCGGAAGTGGTGGAAGCGCCGCCGAGCAACGAAACTCGCCACCACGGTTGAGAAGACCGACGACCAATCAAAGACCAAAGACGCGGCGTAGCGGCCGGCGCGAACCTCGTCATCTCACGAAAAGCATCGATATGGCGGTGACGAAATCGTTCGAACCGAACGCAAATGGCGTCCTTGCGAGCGTCTATACATTCGACTCGCCCTATCAGGTCCGCAGGGCCGAAAGTCCTTTGCCGTGGGTGTCAACCTACGGCAAAGAACCGCTCGTTCGAGATAGCCCTGTCAAGGGCGGCAGTTGGCTCACCCAAAGATCCGGGACGTAAAACAACTTCCTTCACCGCGTCGCCGCGTCACACCCTCACCGCGCCATCTGCGCCATCATCGCCGAAACATCGATCCCCAGGTGCTTGGCAACACGCTTGCCATAGTCCTCATCAGCGCGGAAGAAGTGGCAGAGCTGACGCATCTGGACTTCCTGGCGGGCCTGCTTCAGGACCCCGCCAATGCGCCGGGCCAGCCGCTCGCGATGCGCGTCGTCGAACATGCGATACAGGTTGCCCGCCTGCGTGTAGTCATCGTGATCGACCGTGGAATCGAACCGATCCACGATCGTCTGCCCGAGCGTCCACGCCGGGTCGGCAAACGCCGGATCGGGCTTCGGCGCGGTCTGGATCGAGTTCGGCCAGTAGTTCGGAGCCGAGCCATACGACCCATGGGCCGACTGCCCGTCTCGGATGTAGTTCATCACCGGGCACCGCGGCTTGTTCACCGGAATCTGGTGGTGGTTCACACCCAGGCGATGCAGGTGCGTATCGGCATAGCTCATGAGCCGCGCCTGCAGCATCTTGTCCGGGCTCGGCCCGATCCCCGGCACCAGCGCACCCGGCTTGAACGCCGCCTGCTCAACCTCCGCGTGATAGTTCTCCGGGTTCCGATTCAGCTCCAGCTCGCCCACCTCGATCAGCGGAAACTCCCCGTGCGGCCAGACCTTGGTCAGATCAAACGGATTCCACCGGAACGCGTCGGCCTGCTTCTGCGTCATCACCTGAATGCACACCCGCCACTTCGGAAACTCACCCCGCGCAATCGCATCGAACAGATCGCGCTGGTGGCTCTCGCGGTCAGACCCGATGAGCTGCGCCGACTCCTCGTCGGTCATGTTCTTGATGCCCTGGCGCGTCTTGAAGTGGAACTTGCACCACACCCGCTCGCCCGCCGCGTTGGTCAGCGAGAACGTGTGGCTGCCATACCCATTGATGTGGCGATAGCTCGCGGGAATCCCGCGATCACTGAACAGGATCGTCACCTGGTGCAGCGATTCCGGGCAGAGCGACCAGAAGTCCCACTGCATGTCCATGTCGCGCAGATTGGTCTGCGGATGGCGCTTCTGCGTGTGGATGAAGTTCTGGAACTTGTACGGATCACGCACGAAGAACACCGGCGTGTTGTTGCCGACCAGGTCCCAGTTGCCCTCATCGGTATAGAACTTCAACGCAAACCCGCGCACATCCCGCTCGGCGTCCGCCGCCCCGCGCTCGCCCGCCACCGTCGAAAACCGCAGGAAGCACTCGGTCTTCTTCCCAATCTTCGAGAACACGCTGGCACGCGTGTACTTCGTGACATCACCTGTCACCGTGAACGTGCCATACGCCCCCGAGCCCTTCGCGTGCACCACGCGCTCAGGGATCCGCTCGCGGTTGAAGTGCTGCATCTGCTCCAGCAGCGCCACGTCCTGCATCAGCAACGGACCGCGCGGCCCGGCGGTCAGCGCCTGCTGCACGCCGATCGGCGCGCCGTTCGCCGTGGTCAGAACCGGGCACTTGGACTCATTGGTCGTCGGATGTTGGCCGTTGGTCTGCATGGGAGCGTCCTTCGGGAATGGTCGCCGCGCGTCGCGGCGAACCGCCGAGACACCTGAGCAAGCGACCCAGATGATGCTAGCGCCGCGTCGCGCGTCGCTTGAGATTTCTGACGCGGAGAATCCACGACAAAACCCCGGTTTCGCACACGGTTTTTACACACGATGGTCGTGAATGGCGAACACCACAACATCGGGCAAATCGCTCACCCGCATCGATTCACGCCCACCACGCTCCGATCACCCACATGTACAGGGGTATCCCCACGCCCAAGTTGAACGGGAATGTGATCCCGAGCGCCATCGTCAGATACACGCTCGGCTGGGCCTTCGGAATTGCGATCCGCGCCGCCGCCGGCACCGCGATATAGCTCGCCGACGCGCACAACACCGTCAGCAGCACCGCGTTGCCCTGCTCCAGATCCAGCAGCTTCGCCAGCCCGATCGCACACGCCGCGTTCACCAGCGGCACCCCGATCGCAAACAGCACCATCCGCTTGGCCCCCGCATCCGCCAACGTCCGCAGCTTCCGCGCCGCAAGAATCCCAAGATCCAGCAGAAAGAACACCAGCACCCCGCTGAACGCATCCACCACCAGCGGCTTCACCGCGTCATACCCCTTGCTCCCCGTCAGCATCCCGATCACCAGCGAGCCCAGCAAGAGAAACACCGGGCCATTCAGAAACGCCTCGTGCATCAGCGTCCCCCATGTGGGCCTCTTCTGGCTCATCAGCGGCCCGGGCGCAAGCCCGGGCACCGACGACTCAGCCACTCCCGATCCGCTCGGTAACCCCACTCCCGCCCGCGTCTCGGACAATCGCATCAAGATCACCGCCGCCACGATCGCCGGCGATTCCATCAGCGCCATCGCCGCCACCATGTGCCCGCCATACGCAATCCCGTGCGCCGTCAGCACATCGCACGCCGTCATGAACGTCACCGCAGAGATCGACCCATACGTCGCCGCCAGCGCGGCCGCGTTATACACATCCACGAACCGGCGCAGCACAAAGAACGTCCACACCGGCACCACCACCGCCATGATCATCCCCGCGCCCAGCGAAAAGATCATCTCCTCGCCAAACGTCCCCTTGGTCATCAAGACCCCGCCCTTGAACCCGATCGCCCACAGCAGATACAGCGATAGCAGCTTCGTAACCGCCTTGGGTATGTGCAGATTGCTCCGCACCGCCGCCGCCAGCATGCCGAGAAAAAAGAACAACACCGGCGGGCTCGCCAGCGCCCCCAGCGCCGAAGGCGTCTCGGCCAGCATGACCATCGGCAGAATCCCACAAGACGTCGACGAGCAGACGCTCATCCGCCTGTTGTACCCGAACTCGCCTCAGGTTGCACTCATCTCACCCGCGCCGGGGAACAACCCCGCGCCCCACGCCCCGCTTATCGAGCCATGAGCTTCAGCACGTCATGCCGCGCAATCATCCCCACGGGCTTGCCCCCCACCACCACCGGCACGTGCTTCAGCTTCCGATCCAGCATCAGCCGCACCACCTGCCCAAGTTCCTCTTCCGGCCCCACGCTCACGACCTTTTCGCTCATCGCCTCACGCGCCGTCAGCTTGCTCGCCTGCGCATAGATCTGCTCGAGTTCCTTCAGCGTCGCCGCCCGTGCACCAAAGATCACCGGCGCCAGGTCCATCGTAAACGGCACGCACCGCGCCACACCCGTAAAATCACTCTCGGTGATGATCCCCCTGAGCATCCCCGCGTCATCCACCACCGGCACCGCTCCGATGTCGCGAGCACTCATCAGCTTCGCCACTTCCGGCAACGGCATGTCCAGCCCCACCGTCACCGGATTCGGCGTCATCAGGTCTTTGGCGAACATGCGGTCCTCCGTTCGGCCAAACCACCAGCCGCCCAATCATCCACGGCTCAGCGACTGCGCCTCGGCCTCTTGCGCCGGCCGCGTCAGCCGCTCGATCCGACCGTCATTCGTCTGCACCACCACCTCGTCGGCCTCGGTCAGAAACAACCCGTGATCCACCACGCCCGGAATCCGGTCGATCTGCATCGCCAGCTCTTCCAGGTTCATCGTCGGATCATCCAGCGACACATCCACGATCAAACACCCGTTGTCCGTCAGAAACAGGTGCCCATCCAGCGTCCGACGCACCACACCGTTCAGCCCCAGCCGCCGCAGCGACGCCCGCGTCGAAGCGAGTCCAAACGCCAGCACACCCACCGGCAGCGTCGCCCGCTGCCCCAGTCGGTGCACCATCTTGGATTCGGTCACCATGTACACGCGCCGCTTCGCCGCATACGCCACGATCCGCTCGCGGATCATCGCCCCGCCCGCACCCTTGATCATCCGCAGATTCGGGTCCACCTCGTCGGCCCCGTCAAACAGAAAATCGACCTCTTCTTCCATCGCAAAGTCAAGCA
Organism: Phycisphaerales bacterium; assembly: GCA_019750095.1. Classification (GTDB taxonomy): domain Bacteria; phylum Planctomycetota; class Phycisphaerae; order Phycisphaerales; family UBA1924; genus UBA4658. The sequence goes on along the minus strand of JAIEOW010000095.1, from coordinate 30,810 downwards.
GCGGAATCTGATACGCACGTGCCAGCGTCTCCGTCGCGTGACTCGTCGGCACACAGCGGATCGAAAGCTTCTCCTGCTTCACGCGCCGCGCAAGCGCAAGCACCCCGCGGCTCGCCGTCCGACCCGTGCCAAGCCCCACGATCATCCCGGACTGCACTTCCGCCACCACCGCGTCGGCAAGCGCGTCGGGTGGAGAAGCATCAGGAACAAGACCGGACGTGCTGGGTTGCGTGCTACTCAAAGCGAATCCCCTGGGCGAGGGCGAAGCCGCCCCCGTAGTTGATCGTACACGTCTGGCGGCGCATGTACGCCTTCCACGAATCCGAGCCCGACTCGCGCCCGCCGCCGGTCTCTTTCTCACCGCCAAACGCCCCGCCGATCTCCGCGCCGCTCGTCCCGATGTTCACATTCGCGATCCCGCAGTCACTCCCCGAACCCGTCACATTCAGGAACCGCTCGCTGGCACGCAAACCCTCCGTGAAGATCGCCGAACTCAGTCCTTGATCAACCTGATTGTTCATCGCGATTGCGTCATCCAGCTTGTCATACGTGAACAGATACAGGATCGGCGCGAACGTCTCTTCCATCGCGATCGCAAGCGCATTGCTCGCCGGTGCCCTCACAATCGTCGGCTCGACATAGTGCCCGTTCAACCCCGGCACGCTCGCCTTCTTCCCACCAACCAGCACCGTCCCCCCTTGCTGCTTGGCGGCCTCGATCGCATGCAGATACCCCTCCACCGCCCGCGCATTGATCAGCGGCCCGACCAGCGTCCCTTCCTTCAGCGGATCGCCGATGCGCGTCTGCACCTGTTGATACGCGCTCACCAGCTTCGCTGTCAGCTTCTCGGCGATGTTCCTGTGCATGATCAATCGCCGCGTCGTGGTACACCGCTGCCCCGCCGTCCCCACCGCGCCAAACACGATCGACCGCGCCGCCAGTTCCAGGTCCGCGTCCTCGTGCACGATGATCGCGTTATTCCCGCCCAGTTCCAGCAGCACGCGCCCGACCCGCCGCGCCACCACCTCGCCCACCCGCTTGCCCATTCGGCACGACCCCGTCGCGCTGATCAACGGCACGCGCTTGTCCGCCACCAGCGGCTCGCCCACCTGATCATCCGCCCCGATCACCAGCCGAAACACGCCCGGGTGCCCCATCTTCGTCGCCACCCGATCCGCGATCGCATTGCTCGCCATCGCCACCAGCGGCGTCAAGAGCGACGGCTTCCAGATCGTCACATCCCCGCACACCGCCGCCAACATCGCGTTCCACGCCCACACCGCGTTGGGGAAGTTAAACGCGCTGATCACCCCGATCGGCCCCAGCGGCAGCCACTGCTCAAACATCCGATGCCCGGGCCGCTCGCTCGGAAACACCTGCCCAGGAATCTGCCGCGAAAGCCCCACCGCAAAGTCCGCGATGTCGATCGTCTCCTGCACCTCGCCCAGGCCCTCGGCCCGGATCTTCCCCATCTCAAGCGCCACCAGCTCACCCAGCGGCTCCTTGAACTTCCGGAACTCTTCCCCAATCTCCCGAACCACCAGCCCACGCGCCGGCGCCGGCACCTCACGCCATTTCTTGAAACACTCCACGCTCTCGGCGATCACCCGCTCCAGATCCTGCCGCGTGTCCAGCTTCACGCCCGCAATCGGCTGCCCCGTCGCCGGGTTCTCCGTCACGACATAGCTCTGTCCCAACCCCGGCCCGCTCGGCTGGGCGATGAAACGCGGGTCTTCCGTCAGGCCAAGGGTCTTCAGCAACGCGTGTGCAGTAGTCATCGCCAGAAGGATAGGAAGGCGAAATCTCCCCGACCCCGGACGCCAACACAGCCCGCCGCTCCACATCGACCCTCTACCCCTGTATTCTCTCTGCTCAGGAGAAAACCATGCCCCCCACCGCGCTTCCCAAAGGCAACGCCATCATCGGCCAGTCCGGCGGCCCCACCGCCGTCATCAATCAATCCCTCGTCGGCGCCGTCCAGCAGCTCAAGACGTTCAAGAGCGTCAAGAAAATCCTCGGCATGCGCCACGGCGTCAGCGGCCTGACCAAAGACCAGGTCGTCGACCTCGGCAAACTCTCCGCCGCCACCCTCGAAAAAATCGCCCTCACGCCCTCCGCCGCCCTCGGCTCCAGCCGCGACAAGCCCGACGCCGCCTACTGCGCCAAAATCGTCGAGGCCTGCAAAAAGCACGACATCCGCTACTACTTCTACATCGGCGGCAACGACTCCTCCGACACCTGCCGCATCGTCAACGAGATCGCCAACTCCGGCGGCTACGAGCTCCGCTGCTTCCACATCCCAAAGACCGTCGACAACGACCTCATGATGTCCGACCACACCCCCGGCTTTGCCTCCGCCGCACGCTTCGTGGCCATGGCCTTTGCCGCCGACGCGCTCGATAATGCCTCCCTCCCCGGCGTCAAGATCAATGTCGTCATGGGTCGCCACGCCGGCTTCCTCACCGCCGCCAGCGCGGCCGCCCGAGGCACCGGCAAGGGCAGCGAGAACAACGGCCCCCACCTCATCTACCTCCCCGAAGTCCCCTTCGACACCAAGCAGTTCGTCACCGATGTCCAGAAGGTCTATGACAAACTCGGCCGCTGCCAGATCGCCGTCAGCGAAGGCATCCAAGATAAAGACGGCAAGCCCATCACCACCCTCCTCGTCGAAGGCCTCGAAAAAGACGCCCACGGCAACGTCCAGCTCTCCGGCGTCGGCGGCCTCGGCGACGGCCTCAGCGACCTCGTCAAAAAGCACGTCAAAACCAGCTCCGGCAAAGCCCCACGCGTCCGCGCCGACACCTTCGGCTACCTCCAGCGCTGCTGGCCCGACGCCTCACCCATCGACCAGAAAGAAGCCCGCGGCGTCGCCAAGTTCGCCGTCAAGCTGGCCATGAAGGGCGAACGCTCCGGCTCCGTCGCCATCGTCCGCCTCAAGAACAAGCCCTACAAGAGCGACTTCAAGCAGATCCAGCTCACCGACGTCGCCGCCAAGACCCGCCACATGCCCCCAGAGTTCATCTCGGGAACAAACGACGTCAGCAAGAAGTTCATCGAGTACATCACCCCACTGCTTGGCAAGTTGCCGGAGATGACACGCCTGTAACACGCACCCGCCGACCCTGATTTGGTGGCACAGGCGTCCCGCCTGTGTTCATGCGGGCTCTCAAAACCATCCCAAAACAGCAAACGGGCCGCGAGGACATCCTCGCGGCCCGCTTCGATTCTGATTCTCCATCAACCATGCCCGCCGATCACCGCCCCGGCATCTTGTCCTTGATCTTCTTCGCCTCTTCCTCGGCCTTCTTCATCGCCTCTTCCTTCGCCTTGTCCATCGCCGACTTCTCGGCGGGCTTGGCGGCGTCGGTCTTCGTCCCGTCGCGCTTGTAGGTGATGCTCATCACCTGCATCTCTTTCCCGTCGGTCTCGTGGAAGAAGTCCATCACGAACGTGTTCTGGTCCACCCAGCGCGTCACGTCCTTGGTCTTGGTCATCTTCTTGGTGGACGGGTCCATGAACTCGCCACGCATCACGACGTTGCCGTTTTCCTTCTTGCCCTTGGTCATCATCATCATCGTCGACATCGAGTCGATCCACACGCTCTCATACTGACCGCTCGCGTTGTTGTACCCGCTCATCAGCTTGCCATCGAACGGCATCCCCATCATCGAGCCCTTGAACTCGCCCACCTGATACCGCCCCTCATAGATCGTCGAGATCACCATGCTCCCGTCGGTCTCCTCGCTGGGCATCCCGGGATACATGTTCTTGATCTTGCACGTCCACTTCCCGTCCATCTTCGAAAACTCGGCGTGCTCCGCACCCGGCGTCGCGGCCTTCATCCACGCCTCCTGGGCATCCTGCATCGCCTTCTCGTCCATCGCCGGGGGCTGCCCCATCGCGTCCTTGGCGTCCTTCTTCGCCCCCTCCATCGCCTTCTTCGCCTTCTCCGCCGCATCCTTGATCGGGTCCGCCAGCACCGCGCCAGTGCACAACGCAACAACGCAACACCCGATCACACCGACTTTCATCCCGAACGTGATACCGCGATTCATGGGCTTCCTTTCAGCAACGTGTTGATCTCACCCGGCCGCGACACCGCGCCAGGCAACTCCTTTCGGAGTCCAATCAAAGACCAAACATCTACAGCATATCGGACTCGACAGTACCGGTCAAGTTTGACCGATTTGCCCCCAAACCCCATCACCCGCCCATCCCAAAGTACGCGTTCAAATACGCGAAGATGTCCATCGCATCCAGCGGCCCCCCGTTCACATTCGCCCGGCAGTCCCCCGCCCAATACGCGTTCAAAAACAGAATCACATCCGTCGTCGTCGTCACGCCATCCGTGTCAAAGTCCGAAGCGTCTTCAGCACTCCCCTGCCGCAGCAACGGCCTCCCGCCGAACGCGTTCCAAGACCCCGGCCGACGCGCCGCCCACGACGTCACGATCGTCCCCACCAACCGAAGCTCCGGCATCGGCGCCGAGGGATTCCCACTCGCCACCTCCATGAACACCGCCCCACCCGAATCGTGCTGATTCGCCAGCACCACCGGCCCCACCACGCCCGACGGGCAATACTCACACGGCTCGATCGACCCCAGATTGCACGGCGAGAACGCGATCACATCAAACATCTGCCCCTGATCCGCCATCATCCCCCGCGCCGATCGCAATCCCCATCCCGGCCCAGCCCCAAAGCACGCTCCACCATACCCCCATCCCGCGATGATCACCTCCGTCGCTCGCAGCGGCGGACGCTCAATCTCCACCCCGATCGGCCGAACCCCCACCGGTGCACGCGCCAGCGTCAGCATCACCAGATCGCTCCCCGCCGCCAGCGTGTCGCTCATCGCGACCACATCCACTTCCTGATACACCCCATGGCACGGATCCCCAGCAACCAGCACCGCGTTCGACGCAGACCCATCCGCCGCACGACGAAACCGCACCCGCAGCGGCCTCTGCTCCACCGTCGGCAATGCCGCCGTCGAAGCAATCCCCAGTTGATGCCGAGCACACAGCACCAGATTCGGCCCCACCAGCACGCACGACCCCGACACCGCCCCCGGACACGCCCCGCCTGCGACACCGAGATCAGCACCCCCACCCCATCAAATCGCCGATCCCAGCACGGCACCTCCACCCCGTTCACAATCCCCCGCGCCGAAGCACAGCACAACTGCACACAGAGTGCGACCCAGAGCGCGACCTTGGCGCGACGCAAACACATCAGAATCGCTCCAGTCGCCAGCCACCCCCCCCATTTCAGCATGCTCGAGGGAGCATCATCCGCGGTTACCCCGAAGAAGACAAGCAAAATCCCCCGAAAAAGGTGGCTGCTCGATCGCCCACCCAAGCACATCCCAAAACCGCGCCTCCCGCCAACACGCTAGTCACTCACGACATCCACATCGTCTCCCGCCGGATCAATCACCCGAACAGGCACTCCCTTCGGCAAGGCCTCCAGAAACATCCGGCCATACCGCGCCGTCATCACGCGACCATCCAGCACCACCACCTGCCCCATGTCCGTCTTGCTCCGGATCAGTCGCCCAAAGCCCTGCTTGAACCGGATGATCGCCCGCGGCAGCGCATCCTGCATGAACGGATTGCCCCCCGCAAGTTCGATCCGCTCGCTCCGCGCCTGCACCAGCGGGCGATCCGGCGGCTCAAACGGCAGCCGCGTGATGATCACGTTCCGCAGCCGCTCGCCTCGCACATCCACGCCCTGCCAGAAACTCGCCGCCCCAAACAGCACGCCATCCTCGGACTGCACAAACCGTTCCAGAATCGCCTGACGTGATCCGTCCATCCCCTGCACCCACAACCCATGCCCCCTTCGACGCAGCGGCTCACGCAGCCGATGGGCACACGCCGTCATCAACGCGTTGGATGTGAACAGCACGAACGCCCCGCCCTCGGTCGCGCGCACATGGTTCTCGATGCGACCGGCCAGCATCGAGATGAAATCACCACCTCCCCCACTTCCCCCACCACCCCCACCTGTCCCGCCGCCGCGCTTCGGATCCGGCACACCCAGATCCACGATCACCTTGGCCTGTCGCCGATAGTCAAACGGCGAGCCAAGCTGCATCGTCTTCGCGCGATTCACCCCAAGATTCGTCAGCACGTGCGCAAACGCCGTCTCCGCACGCTCGGGGTGCTCATCCGCACTGATCACACGCGTCGAGAGCGTCGCGCTCGTCAGCACGATCCCGATCCGCTTGGGCGCCGGCGCATCGGTCGTCCCCGCGGGGCTCCCCTCCATATCGCCCGCATCATGAAGTTCATCGCCCCACGACGGCTCCGCACGCTCCTCCGTGCCGACATCGATCTCCCCCTGCACAACCTCCGCAACCGGGTCAAAGAGATACTTCTTCAGAATCGCCGAGACCTCGATCGGCGCACACGAAATCGTCACCCGAGGCCCGCGGCGTGAATACCCGCCCGTTCGCCCACCCCCTCCTCCCCCATCCTCGTGCTCATCATCGTGATCGCCCGTCTCAACGCGCCCGCTCTGGCCCCCTCCCGCCGTTTCCGCCCGGCGCACCCCCTCGACATCGATCCAGTACACGTACTCATCCCCCAGCGTCTGCGCAATCAGCGCCTCGGCGACATCCGCGATCTCACTCGCCCGCCGCGCAAAGCTCCCCAGTTCCATCCGCTCGTTCTCACCCTCCAGCGAGTCCTTGATCCGCCTGAGGCACACGGCCAGTTCACGCATCATCGGCGTCAGCGGATTGTCGATCACATCCGGCTGCCGCACCCGGCCCGCGCTCGCCGGCCCCTGTGCACGCCAGGCGTCCAGCAAGTCATCAAAGAACACCTTGCACGCCTCTTCGCACTTGCCCACAAGGATCACCGCGCGATCCACCACGTTGATATCGCCCAATGTCAGCGCACTCTCGTGCAGGTACCCGCGCTGCCGACGCGGATGATGCAGCGTCCGAAGCAGCCGAAGCACCCGCGGCAAGCTCAGCGACAACCCAAAGTGATCGCACGCGGCGTCCTCAAGGTTGTGCGCCTCGTCAAAGATCACATGGTCATAGTTCGGCAGAATCGCCTTCACCCCCGCCGCCCCACCACCACCACCCCCACCACTCGCCGCCCCGCGCACACGCAGCGCAAGATCCGAAAAGAACAGCGCGTGGTTGCAGATGATCAGATTGGCCTTCTCAAGCTCGCGCCGCGCCGACTGGTAAAAACACTCCTTGTACGTCGGGCACTTTCGCCCCAGACAGTTGTCCGAGTCCGACCGCGCAAGGTCCCACACCTCAGGCCGATCCAGCGCAGGAAGCGTCGAGAGCGATCCATCCCGCGTCGCCGCGGCCCAGTTCTGAATCACATGCAGCGCATGCTTCGATTCCGCATCCGGCAGGAGCGCATCCTGCCGCTCAGACGCCCGCTTCAGCCGGCGCAACGACACATAGTTCCCGCGCCCCTTGGCCAAGACAGGAATCAGATCAAGGCCGCCGCCTGACTCACCACCGACGGCCGGACCTTGATGACCCGCCGCCTCTCGGCCCGCACCTTGATGCCTTGATGCCTCGTTGCCTCCTCCCCGCTGCCCCTCCAGCACCTTCATCAGCAGCGGCACATCCTTGCTGATGAGCTGCTCCTGCAGCGCAATCGTCGCGGTCGCAACCACCACCCGCTCCCCACGCTGCATCGCGCGGAGCATCGCCGGCACCAGATACGCAAAGCTCTTCCCGACGCCCGTCCCCGCCTCCACGACCAGTCGCCCCCGCGTCTCCAGGCACTGCGCCACCGCCTCGCCCATGTGCGTCTGCTCGGGGCGCGATTCATAGCTCGATCCCAGTGCACGGGCGATCGCCCCCGCATCGGATAACACCGCACGAACATGGGTCTCGCCTGCCACGCCAAAGCGATCCTACGCGCCCGCCACAACCGAATCGGCCCGCGCAAACACCCCCGCCGATCGCCGCTGCCCCACGACCACCAGCAGGCCAAACGCCACAAACCCGAAAAGCATCATCGCGATCGACGCGATCGTGTGCCCCGTGCTCATCGCGCCCCGATCACCAACGTCAAACGCCACGATGTCCCACACCACATGCAATCCGATCCCTACGCCCATCCCGATCGGCAGCCACCACCACGCCAACCGCTCTGCCCGCGCCACCCCGCTCGCCAGACACCCAAACCCGAAACACGAAATCCCACCCATCACCAGATGCCCCAGCAACCGCACGGGCTCCGTCCCCGGCAGCATGCCGCTCTTCGCCCCGGCCATCAGATACACCACCGACTCTTCCATCGCCGCCCCCAGCCCCGCAAGTGCGCCGAAGATCAGCCCGTCCAGCGGATCATTGAACACCCGCCCGAACACCAACGCGATCCCAAGCACCACGAGCGCCTTGCAGATCTCCTCGATCGTCCCCGCGCACACCGCCATGCTCAGATTGAAGTTCGACGCCACCCAGTGCCCGCCCTGGCTCAGCACCCACACCTGCGCCTTGCCCGCGAGGAACATCATCCCCGCACCAAAAGCAATCGCCACCAGCACCGCCCACCACGGCTCGCGATCATGCAAGTCATACCGGCGGATCAGCCACACGCAGAACACGCCGCAGATCGCCAGTGTGATGTACAGTGTCGCCACACCCATCCAAAGCCGTATACCACGATCAGCCGGCTTTGTCACGTGAAGACTTGGCCGAGGCGTTCTTCTCGGGGCTCTCAGCCCCGCGAGGTTTGCCCGCTTTCTTCGGCCGCTCGCGCTTCACACCCAGCGGCACCCGCGATGGCTCACCGTCGCGACGCGGATACAGCCGCGGCGTACGCGTCGTCTTCTCCAGAATCACCAGCCGACCCGTCGTCGACTCAAGCGTCTGCACGTGCCGCAGCCCCACCTTGCCCAGCGCGTCCTTGGCCTCTTCCAGTTCCTGCTCCGCCTTGGCACCCTTCACGGCGATCACGATCCCGCCCGGACGCACCAGCGGCCCGCACAGCTCAACCACCACCGCCAAGTGCCCGAGCGCACGAGCCGTCGCCACGTCATACTTCTCGCGATGCACGCGATGGTCCTGCCCCAGCATCTCCGCACGCGCGTTCAACACACGCACATTCTTCAAATCCAACTCATTGCTCGTCCCCTGCAGATACTCCACCTTCTTGCCCGTGGAATCCACCAGCGTGAATCGCACATCGGGCATGACGATCGCCAGCGGAATCGCCGGCACCCCGCCGCCGGACCCGATGTCAATCACCTTCATCGCCCCGGCCTTCTCCCCAGCCGCCTCCAACGCTTGCGCCGCCACAACGCTCGCCGACGCGATCACCCCCACCAGCGAAAGCGCATCGAGTATGTGCTTCCGCCACGCCTCGACCGGATCGGTGATCGCCGTAAGGTTGATCTTCCGGTTCGCTTCGAGCATCAACTGCAGAAACTGCCCCAGAAGCGGCACATCCGTCGGCTCAAACTCAACCCCCATCGCCGACGCCGCAGCGAAAAACTCCGCCGGCGGCGGCGAGATCACAATCGGTTCCAAAGATGGTGCTTGCTCAGACAACACGCCACTCTACGCACCAGCACCACCACTATCGCACTTCCACCACATCCCCCGGCTTCAACTCCACATCCCCGATAGACCCTGCCGCCAGAGCCACCGCATCCAGCGTGTGCACCGTCTCCGTCCCGCCCGCGTCCTTGCCCGCCCGCTGGATCCGAACCTCGCGCCCGCTCAAGTCTTGCTCCTTCGCCGTCCAACCCGCCACCGTCACCGCCCGCAGAGCCGTGAGCGTTCCCGCCGTCGGCAAGGCATATGCGCCGGGTCGGGCCACGCTCCCCACAACCCTCACCTCGCCCCCCTGCAGCGGCAGATCCTTCAAGACCGGAACCTCCACCCGCGTCCCCGAGTTCACAGGAGACCGCGCGCCCAGCGCATCGATCTTCGCCTGCATCGCGTGCAGCATCGCCGTCTGCTCGCGGATGGAGTTGTACCGCCCGTGCATCATCCACGCGAGCGTGAAGAGAATCACGATGAGCATCACAAAGTTCACTTTCTGCAGCATGACTGGGCTCCTGTTGGCAAGGCGTTCACACGCACGGGCATAGCGATCCGGGTCGCCGAAACGCTCGGCGACCCTGCGTTCAATGTCCTCTTCCGGCACCCCATCCCGCGCCAGCTCATCGCGCAGGCACTCGACGTGAAAGGCGATCTCTTCGCGAATGTCCTTGCGGACCTCCTCATCGATGGCGGCGTCAAGCCGAAACAAACGCGTGATCGCGACGCTCAGCCGTGCTCTCACGCGTGGTCTCCCGCAAGCTCGCCATCGCCCCCACCACTCGGCCCGATCACCTTCGACACCGCCCCAACCAACCGCTGCCACGCGCTCGTCTGTTCGATAAGTTTCTTCCGCCCCTTTGGCGTCAGGCGATAGACCTTGGCTCGACGTTTCTGCTCGGTCTGGCTCCACTCCCCGACAATGTCGCCCCGCTTTTCCAATCGGTGCAGCGCGGGATACAGCGACCCTTCCTCAATAGCAAGCTCTCCCCCCGACGCCGCCTCAATCGCCCGCGCGATCGCATACCCGTGACTCGGCCGACGCTCCAGCGTCCGGAAGATCATCACTTCGAGCGGGCCTTGAAGAAGATCGGGCTTCAGCACGGGCGTGGTCGACATGGATACCTCGACAATCTAGGTGAGCATACCACCAGATACCTAGACCGTCAATGCTTAGCCCGCTTTTTCCCGCCCCAGTGCCGCAAACCATCTCCAAAGCCCTCGCCAGGCGCAGCCATCCAGTTCTGCCAAATCGGCAGTTTGCCGCCCCGCCGCGCGAGTCGAAGTCAGCCCACACCTCGGCCCCGACGCGCAGATCAAACATCTATCCCTGCGTGCCGATGGACGCCTGCTCAACCCGCGCTGGCATCAAGCTTGCTCCATTCCCAACGTCGCCAATCGATCAACAGGCGATGCGACAGGTGGTCTCCGTCATTGTCACCCGTCGCTTCGAACTCACGTTTCGCCGCCATCGCACAGGTTCAGCGGGAGCTTCCCATGTCCAAAATCATCGGCATCGATCTCGGCACCACCAACTCCTGCGTCGCCGTCATGGAAGGTGGACAGCCCAAAGTCCTCATCAACTCCTCCGGCAGCCGCACCACCCCCTCCGTCGTCGGCTTCACCGACAAGGGCGAGCGCCTCGTCGGCCAGCCCGCCAAGCACCAACAGGTCACCAACCCCAAGAACACCGTCTTCAGCGTCAAGCGCTTCATGGGCCGCCGCCGCTCCGAAGTCTCCTCCGCTGGCGACGCCGGCTACGGCAAGGCCGGCAACGAAGAGTCCAAGGTGCCCTACGCCATCACCGGCACTTCCGACGAGTTCGTCAAGGTCAAGGTGAACCAGGGCGAGTTCACCCCGCAGCAGATCTCCGCCTTCATCCTCCAAGACCTCAAGAAAACCGCCGAGGACTATCTCGGCGAAAAGGTCGATCGCGCCGTCATCACCGTCCCCGCCTATTTCAACGACGCCCAGCGCCAGGCCACCAAGGACGCCGGCGAGGTCGCGGGGCTCAAGGTCGAACGCATCATCAACGAGCCCACCGCCGCAGCCCTCGCCTACGGCATGGACAAAAAGAAGAACGAGAAGATCGCCGTTTTCGACCTCGGCGGCGGCACCTTCGACGTCTCCATCCTCGACATCGGCGACGGCGTCTTTGAAGTCCTCGCCACCAACGGCGACACCCACCTCGGCGGCGACGACTGGGATCAACGGCTGATCGATCACCTCGCCGAAGAGTTCCGCAAAAAAGAAGGCATCGACATCCGCAAGGACCCGATGGCCCTCCAGCGTCTCAAAGAAGCCGCTGAAAAGTCCAAGATCGAACTCTCCACCATGCAGGAGACCACCGTCAACCTGCCCTTCATCACCGCCGACTCTACCGGCCCCAAGCACCTGCAAGTCTCTCTGACGCGCTCGAAGTTCGAGTCTCTGACCAATGACCTCTTCGAGCGCCTCAAGGCCCCGTGCCAGCAGGCCCTCCGCGACGCCAAGCTCGACGCTTCCAAAATCGACGAGGTCGTCCTCGTCGGCGGCTCCACCCGCATGCCCAAGGCCCAGCAGATCGCCAAGGAGCTCTTCGGCAAAGAGCCCAACCGCAGCGTCAACCCCGACGAAGTCGTCGCCGTCGGCGCCGCCATCCAGGGCGGCGTCCTCCAGGGCGATGTCAAGAACATCCTCCTCCTCGACGTCACCCCGCTCTCCCTCGGCGTCGAAACCCTCGGCGGCGTCATGACCAAGCTCATCGAACGCAACACCACCATTCCCACCAGCAAAAAAGAAGTCTTCTCCACCGCCGCCGACAACCAGAACAGCGTCCAGATCCACGTCCTCCAGGGCGAACGCGAGTTCGCCAAGGACAACCGCACCCTCGGCCAGTTTGAACTCGCCGGCATCGCCCCCGCTCCCCGCGGCGTCCCCCAGATCGAAGTCGAGTTCGCCCTCGACGCCAACGGCATCCTCACCGTCACCGCCACCGACAAGGGCACCGGCAAGAAGGCCGACATCAAGATCACCAACTCCGGCGGCCTGAATAAGGACGAAATCGAGCGCATGAAGCGCGACGCCGAAATGCACGCCGCCGAAGACAAGAAGCGCCGCGAAACCGTCGACCTCAAGAATCGCGCCGACGCCTTCGTCATCCAGACCCGCAAATCCCTCGAAGAACACGGCGGCAAAGTCTCCCCCGATGTCCGCGGCCGCATCGAATCCGCCGTCAGCCAGCTCGAATCCACCCTCAAGGGCGACGACAAGGAAGCCATCGAACGCTCCATGAAGGAACTCGAAAAGGCCTCCATGGAACTCGGCAAGGCCGTCTACGAGGCCAACGCCAAGCAGGGCGCCCAGCCCGGCGCCGAAGCCGGCGCAGCCGGTGCCCCAAGCGGCAACGCCAAGGACGACGTCATCGATGCCGACTTCACCGAGGTCAAGGACGAGAAGAAGTAATCACGACTCGTCTTTGGGTACCGCCACGCTCCGCGTGGCGTTCTCGAAGAACAATCTTCGCTTCAAAGAAGAACACGAGCACCCGCCGCTCGTGTTCTTCTTTGCATTTGGTGGCACAGGCCTCTGGCCTGTGTGTATATCATGTGCTATACTCAACTCAGTCCTAGGCCCCGCAAGTCCGACATTGGGGTCGCTATCTCGCGTAGAGATCGGTTGTCAACTAGGGCGCACCTCGCCGGCTCGGACTCCGGCGAACACCAAGAAGGTGCGCGCCCATGCCGAGTGACGTCAGGTTTGCCGTCGTCCGAAAGCTGCTGGAGAAACATGGCTATACGCTCTCGCGCATCTCCGGTTCGCACCACGTCTTCACCAAAGCCGGAGCAGACACGATCAGCATCCCGGTCCACCGCGGCAAAGTCAAGCCGTTCTACGTCGGCGCGATCCGCAAACTCCTCGGTGAAAAATGATCGCGCTGTTCGCAGTGCCTTCGAGCCGCGCCAGCTCGCGCAGGCACGAGCCATCGCCGAGCAATACGGACTCGTGATCGAGCGCGATCCCGAGCTCGGCTTCGTCGGCAGAACGCTCGAAATGCCCGGCGTCATGGCCGATGGACGAACACTTACGTCGTGTGTAGCCAATATCCTCGAAGCCACAACCGCTTCAGTGGCGACACTTCTCGAACAGAGCCATCGCGTCCCGACACCCGCCAGCCAGCGAAAACGCGATCAGCAGGTCAACATCCGAGTGTCCGCCGAGGAGCGTCTGCGCCTCCAATCACTCGCCGAACGCGACGGCTTCGCCAGCATTTCCGACTATGTTCGAGCCGCAGCCCTGCGAGCCGCTTCATAACCGAGGCGATTCCCTCTACTTCCCAAGCACAAACGCCTCATCCGTCACCAGCTTCTTCAGCCGCTCAATCAACGGCTCCTTCGGCGGTGCCGTCCCCGAAGCGTTGAACGCCAGCCGCACCCCAACATCACTCAGCCCCTCGCCCGCATCAAACAGCGACACCGTCTGCGCTTGATCCACCGCCAGCTGCGGATCGCTCAACGCCGACCCGCCGATCACCGCCAGCCCCGCACGCTCCAGCATCCCCGACAACGCGGCACTCGTCGCCTGCGTCCGCTCCATCGTCGGGCCATCATTGATCACAAACTCCGCGACATTTCCCACAAGGTTCTTCACACGTGAGCCCGGCCCGATCGTCGTCCGAGTGAACCACAAAATGCCGTCGTTCTCCGCCCGAGATCGTGCCCCCGACTCACTCGGCGGGTTGTTCGGCAAAAACGCCCCGTTGTCGGGCCACTGAAACGCGCTTCCCCCCGCCGGACCCGACGTCGCCTGCATCGCCTCAATGTGCGCACGCTGCTTCTCAAACGTCTGATCACGCAGATTCGCCCCCCCGATTCCGCCCGCGTTGAACTGCTGCGCCGCCGCCTTCCACTCACTCGCGGTCAGAAATCGGCACCCAGCCAGCCGCGCCACCACGCCCAGAGACACCGGCGACATCGACTGCACCGGATGCTCCACCGACGGATCGCCCCCCGCCTGATCGCTCACCCCCGCCTCGGTCCCAGCCGCGATGATCCCCGGTGCATACAACGGCGTCTGCTGCGTCATCAGCGGATCCTTCGCGATCCAAAGCGTCGCTCGTCCAAGAACGTTGTTGCCCGTCCACGCCCAGCCGCGCGGCCCCCGCACCTCCACACCCGGGGGCGAATCCGCCGCAATCTGCTGCAGCCCACCCCCGCCCCCCGCAATCGCCACCATCTCACCGATCGACAGCTCGCGCGACGCGATATACACCGCGTTCTCCCCACCAAGATCCACGCGCACAAAGTCGATCGTCACCCCGCCAGAGCTGAATCGCAAGTCCATCGTCGCCGCGTCAAACGTCGCCGTAAATCGTCCACCCATCGAACCCGGACCCAGCGTGCGCGGGTCGATCGTCGGCCGCTCGGGCTCCTTGTTCTGTGCGATCTCGTCCACACCCTTCAGCATCGCCGCCACCGCGGGCGTGCTCGCCCCAAACCCACGCACACGCGATCCAAACGCCCCGGCCATCTGCGACGCCCGCGCATCGGCGATGCCCGCCCCCCCTCCCGCCGCCACATCGCGCTTCATCTCCACGATCGCCAGATTGTGCTTCAGACGATTGTCGATCTTCGCCTGATCCACCTGAAAATCCGCCATCAGCCCGAGCGCCGACTCCATGTCCCGAGCCGTCGTGACACCGAGCGCAAACCGCTCCCACCGCGCCGCAAGGTCCGTTGAGAGCTGCGCGAGCGCCGCCCCGCGCTGCGCCTCGGGCAATCCGCCGATCACCCCGCGCACCGCCGCGGCGATCTCCTTCACCTGCTGCGCCTGCGCCATCGTCTTCGGCCACCCGACATCCGCATCCCCCAACCTCTTCCACGCCGCACGCGCCAGCTCCGGCTGCTTCGCATCAGGCCTGCGCACCTTCTCCAGCAACGCGTCGATGCTCGTCTCCGCGGCCAGCGCCTTGCTCGCCATCACCCGCGCCTTCAAGCCACCGATCGCGCTCGCCACCGCCGGCTGCGTGCCCACCTCCGCCGCCGACCACTTCGCCACCGCGGCATCCAGCTGCCGACCATCCGGATCGGTCCCGGCATTCAGCGCACTCTCCGCCGCGGCAAGCTCCGTCCGCATCTGCCGAATGCTCGCCTGCCACTGCTTGAACCCGCCCGCCGCCCCCTTCACACGCTCATCAAACGCTGGCGCAGTCACGTCCAGCGCACCGCCGGTTGCCGACAGCACACTCGCGATCCGCTTCTCGCGCTCCGCAGCCGCCGCCGCGCCAAGCTGCTGCGCCCAATCCGTCTGCGGCGCATCCGCTTCGCCCGGATCGATCGCGGGTTCAAAGTCCGTCTTGTCAATCGCCGTCAGCCGATCCTCGATCGCCTTGGCCTTCGCCCGCGTCTTCGAATACTCCGCATCAGCGAAACCGACCAACCCATCGCGCAGCGTTCTCCACGCGGCGTTCACCGAGGCCGACCCGGCGACCAGCTCGTTCCGCGTCCGCAGCGCATTGCGAAACTCCGTCGCCGTCGCCGAGAGTTCCGCCGTGCGCGCATCAATCAATGAACCAAGCGACACGCGCAGATCATCCAGTTCCTTCTTCACCGCCGCCGTCTGCGTCCGCACCGCCTGCTCGTTCTTCCGCCGCCACACCAGCGTGCTCGAATCGATCGCGGCAACATCCGTCTTGATCTTGCTGAGCCGCGTCGCCAGCGCCGCCTCCACCTCACCCGACAACGGCTCGGCGGTGAACTTCGTCCGCTGCTCATCCAGCGCGGCCAGAGCACCCGCGAAATCCACCCCATTCCGCGGATCATCCTGCGGATTCAAGCTCGGATGCCGACCCGCCGCAACCGCCCACTCGGTAAACAACTCAGGCGTCACCGGGCGCGTCTTCAACTCGGCATACGCCGGCGACGCAAAGAAATCCTCCGTCTCAATCCGCGGCCACTGTTCCTTGACAAACTTCTCAAGCGCCGCACCCGACTCCGCCACCCGCTGCGCCGACCGCTCGATCGCGACCAGCGCATCGCGTCCCGTCCCAGCAGATCCCGTGCCGCCCGCCACCATCGCCGAAACCTGCTCGCCAAATCGCGCCAAAAGCGGATCGCCCGCACCCTTCACCGCTTCGCCCGAGGTCTTCGCCGCGGCGATCGACGAATCGATCTTGTCGATCGTCGGCATCACGCCCAGCACGCGATCAACGACCGCCGCCACATCCGTCGCCTCGGTGAACTGCACGCCCTTGGCGACCTCTTCCAGATACTTCGCCGCGCCCTCTCCCGCCGGTGAAGCGGCAAGCTGCTCGCGATACCCCCGGGCCGCCTCTTCAAGTTTCTTCGGCGCGCCCCACCCCTCGATCAACCCCTTGCGCACCGCGTCGATCGCCTCCAGCGCACGCTCGGTCTTCTCCACCGCCGCATCGCTGCGCACCTCATCGCTCAGCATGCCCGAAAGCTGCCGCGCACTCGCGTCCCGCTTCACGCCCGCGATCGACCACGGATCAAAGCCCGCGCCCACGCCCGGCAGTTCCAGCAGCGACTTCAACTGCGGATCGAGCGCTGCATACGCCTCTCGCCGCGTCTTGAACCCGCGCTCACGCAACCCCTCCCCGGGCGCCTCGTCCAGCTTCGCCTGAAACAACGCATACCACCCGCTGAACGCCAGGCACAACTGCTCCCACCGCTTCTTCGTCTCCTCGTTCCACTTGGTGAACGTCAGCACCGGCTTCGCCGGATCCACCTTCGGCTTCGGCCACAGCACCGCAGTCGTCACACCGCCCGCGATCAGCACCAGCGCCGCCACGCCGATGATCATCGGCTTCTTCGATCGCTTCACCTCGCCCAGAACGCCCAGCAGCGTCTCCAGCTCTTCCAGCGTCGGCCGCGCCGCTTTGTCGTTGGGATCAAGAAGCTGATTGACCAGCTCGCGCCACTTGCCCCCCGACGCTCCCAGCGTCGTCCACGGTGCCGACGCCTCCACAGGCCACCCGCCCCTGAACTTCTGGTGCAGCACCAGCGCGTGGATCATCTCCCCCACCGCTCTCAGGTCCGCCAGACGATCACGCCCAAGTTCCGCCTGAGACTGTGCAAGCGCATCCGTCAGCGCGACCCGGCACGACGTCAGCTCCGACCCCGTATCCCCGATCAGCAGCACGTTGCTCGCCTTCAACGCACCATGCCCGCGCTTCTTCACCCCATCCAGATCGCGCAGCGCGCCCACCACCTCACGCAGCAATCGGCTGAGCACCGGCGCATCCAGCCGCACACGCCCCGACGCCAGCTTCTCAAACGACCCGCGCGTGCCCAGGTCCACCACCACGAACGCACTCGGCCCCCCGTCAGAACTGAACGCCCCGATCTCATGAACCTGCGCCCACCGCCGCTGACACTCCGGCCGCGCCGCAATATCCCGCTGCGTCTCGGCATGCTCCACAAACCGCGCCACCGCCTGCGCCGCCGCCTCGTCCCCCAGAATCCCCGCGTCCGGCTGGCACGTCTTCACCGCATGCCGCGGCGCGCCCGCCGCACCCGCCCCCGCAGGCACCGCAGAATAGACAAAGCCCAGCCCGCTTCGGCTGAGCTCAGACACCGTGACATATCCGCCAAAGGTCGACATCGGGGCGATCGTAGAGCAGAAGTGACGGAGTGTTCGGGTGACGAAGTGAGGAAGCTCAGAAAACCCTGTGGACTCCCACTTCGTCACTCCGTCACTTCGTCACTCCGTCACTTCCCGATCTCACTTCTTCTCCGGCTTCATCTGCGACAGGCAGCTCACCTTGCTCCGCGCCACCAGAATCTGCAGCACCTGGCCCGTCTCCCAGCGCGACTTGTCCAGCGTCAGCTCCACACGCCGATTGTCCATGTTCCCGCCCGCGTCGTTGTGCCCGCCCGGCAAGTTGGCAAAGATGAACAGCGTGTCCGCGCCCTTCCACATGTCCCAGATCGGATCATTCTTCAGCAGTCGCTGCTCCCCGATCTTCCCAGGGCCAAACGTGAACTCCTTCGTCTTGCCCGCAAGCTCCTTCCGCTCGGCGCTGTCCGGCTGCCAGTACTTCGTCATGCTCATCCCGCTCAGCCGCTGCGCCTCCGGCCCGCTCGCCGCCGTGATGTTCACCGCGATGCTCGGCACCACCACCCCGCCCGTCACGCTCTGATCCAGCGCAACGTTCACGTCATACTTCCCCGGCCCGCCCGAGCCGCAGCCCACCATCAGCCCCGAAACCACCACCATCGCCAGCGTCAGAATCCAGTTCCCCAGTCGCATGTGCAAAGTCTCCAGTATGGCCCAAACATGGGCTGTGTGTACAAGTCTCTTACCCGCGCGCACCAACGCCCGTCGCAAAGCGACGGATCACCGAGTGCACCTCGCGGTTCGCATTCCAGTCAATCACAATCATGCTCCGCGTCTTCCGCAAAAGCACGTCCACATCACCCAGCGTCCCGTCATACACCAGATGCACCCCGCCAAACCGCGCATCCCCAAGATCCCGCGCTCGGCTCACCGGCCCCAGCCCAGGGAACATCGGCACGATCATCCCCAGCACGCTGAACCACACATCCTGCGGAATCAAATCCAGCGACTGCTCCGGCGTTAGCTCCTCTTCCGTCAACCGATGCGGCCCAAGCGCCCCCAGCCACCGCGCATCTGACCGGAACACCTCCCCCACAATCTTCGCCACATCCGCCAACCCGCTCACCTCACCACCGCGCTGCCCAGCCGCCTGATTCACCGCCCGCGCCAAACTCAACATCTCGTCCAGCGCAACAGGCAACGTCGTCCCGCGACCCACCAGAAACAGCCGCGTCGCAATCACCCCAAGCGCGTACAAATCACACGGCGTGCTCACCAGCGGCACAATCTCAAACCCCACATCCGACAGCGGAACACCCTGCGCAGCCGTCAACGCCGCCGCCACATCCCCCGGCAATCGCTGCGGCACCGTCCTGAGCCGCAACTCCCCACCCGTCAGCCCCGCATCCCCATCCAGCCGACCATACAGATCCACCCGCTTTGACCCCACACCCGCTCGCAGCCACACCAGATCATGCTTGGTCATCCGCACACGCTCGCTCGTCACCAGCGTGCCTTCCAGAATCACCTCTTCCCCGCGCTGCGTCAGCACCTGCCGAATCCGCAACTGCCCACGTCCCCCTCCACCAGACAGCCCCAGCGACTCCGGCCGATACACGCTCGGCTTCATCATCGACGCCGACAGAAAATAGTTCGCATCCGACGTCTGCATCGGCAGCGCAACCGCATCCCCAGGATCGCTCAACTGCGCCCGCGCCGTCCACCACTGCGGCAACCCCCGCGCCGCATCCCCAAGCCCCACCTGAAAACTCTCCGGCCGCAGATTCAGCACCGGCCGCTGCGTCCGCGCCGCAAGCTCCCGCACACTCTCCACACAATCCGCAAACAGCCGCAGCTTCAGATGCAGCGCCTCGATCACCCGCCCCCACTTCCCCGGCTGACCAAGAAACAGCCCGCCCCCATCAAGCGCAGAAATCCCAAACACCCGGTCCAGATCGATCACATTCTTCCCATGCGCCACGCCCACCCGCGGCCGCGTCCCGCTCAACACCGGCGAAGACAACAACCCCGCAAACCCCTCCAGCCCATGCGGCGAAAACCCGCGCACCATCAGCCGCGCCGGCCCCCCATTGATCTCCACCCTGCCCCCACCCGCCGGCATCTCCACACTCATGGGCTCGGCCGGCTTGGACTCAAACCCCGTCCGTAGCAAAATCGGCCGCTCTATCGCGTCATACGCCGCTGCCGTCTGCTCCCATCGCACCCCGCGAACCTCCGGCGTCAACACCTCACGCACACCCGCCGGTGCCTCATCCAGCCCGACCCCCGACTGCACCCACAACTCCACCCACCGATGCACCCGCCCCGCCGCATCACACAGACACGCCAGCAACACCCGAGCATCCAGCAGTTCCCGCAGAACCACCAGAGGCCCACCCACCGGTTCAGGGGTGTTCTTCGCTAGCACACACAGCCGTACCGCCCCAGTCGAAAGCGCCGCCAAAGGCAGCGGCAGCGCGGAATACCCCTCCGGCGGGACCCCAACCACAAGATTCAGGCGAGTTTCCGTCATGCGCGTCTCTATCCCCCGTGTCGAGCGATCTGCCAACAGTCTAAAGACTTCCGACCTCCACCGCCACTGAGCGTTGGCCGATCGGTTCGGACGTCACGGGCGAATATGCTCCCCACCCATGTTCAAGATCCTCCATATCGGCCTCGGACCCCTCGGCAAGATCATTGTCAGCGACCTCGCCATGCGTGGCATCGGCGTCATCACCCAAGCCGTGGACATCGATCCGGCCATCATCGGCAAACCGCTCTCTTCGGTCGTTCCCGAATGTGGGTTCGCCTGCACCATCCGATCTTCCATCGCCGAAGCCGTCAGCGCCGCGGGCGGCGTCAAAAACTTCGACGCCGCCCTCCTCACCACCTCCAGCGACCTTGCCCGCTGCATGCCCAGTTTGCGCGAACTCGCAAACCTCGGCATGCCCGTCGTCAGCACCTGTGAGGAACTCCTCTATCCCTGGCTCCGCCATCAGAATCTCGCCGACGAGCTCCACGCCCTCTGCCTGAATTCCGGCGCACGAATGCTCGGCACGGGCGTCAACCCCGGCTTCCTCATGGACACTCTCCCGGTCGCCCTCACCGCCGTCTGCCGAAACGTCCGCAGTGTCCGCATCGCTCGCATCCAGGACGCCACCACACGCCGCATCCCCTTCCAGCAGAAAATCGGCGCGGGCCTCGACGACGCCGCCTTCGCCGCCAAAGTCAAAGAAGGCACACTCCGCCACGTCGGCCTCGGCGAATCCCTTCACTTCGTCTCCAGATATCTCGGGCTCAACGTCGATCGCTGGGAAGAGACCATCGAACCCGTCAAGGCCGACCGAGACCTCTCCTGCGGCCTCGGCCCCATCCCCAAAGGTCGCGCTGCCGGAGTCCGCCAGGTCGCCATGGGCTGGGCCAAGGGTGCCGCCCCAAGCGCAGACCCCGTCATCCAACTCGAGTTCCAGGCCGCCATCGCCCAAGCCGACCCACGCGATGAGATCAACCTCGACGCCGACCCCCCAATCAAAATGATCATCCCCGGTGCCGTCCACGGCGACGTCGCTACCAGCGCCATCACCCTCAACGCCGTCCCCGCCATCATCAATGCCAAGCCCGGACTCCACACCATGGCCACCGTCCCCATGGTCCACTTCGTGCCGCGCTAGTCGCTCAACTGTGCTGAGAGATCAACGCAGAGACGCCGAGGCGCAGAGAGAGAAAGAGAGAGACCGACTCAGCTTCTGATCGAGAATCACCGCGTCACCGCGTCACCGCATCACCGCATCACCGCATCACCGCATCACCGCGTCACCGCATCACCGCATCACAGCATCACCGCATCACCGCGTCACCGGTTCATCGCGTCACTCCACAACTCCGACTCCGCGTCCCCGCGTCTCTGCGTTGAATGCCCTCCTCCCGCCAGAGCCCCAACATGACGCTCCCTCCCGATCGCTCCCACATCCTCGCTGAGCAGCGTCACCCCGCCACCATGCGCCTGCACGAGATGGACGCCGGTCAGCTCGTCCAGCTCTTCAACGACATCAACGCCGAAGTCCAGCTCGCCATGGACAACGCCGCCCCGCTCCTCGCCGCCTTCGTCCGCGACGCAGAGCCGCGTTTCCTCGCTGGCGGCCGACTCATCTACCTCGGCGCAGGAACCAGCGGCCGCCTCGGCGTCCTCGATGCCAGCGAGTGTCCGCCCACCTTTCAAGTCCCACCAGACCGCGTCGTCGGCATCATCGCCGGTGGCGACTCCGCGCTCCGCAAAAGCAGCGAAGGCAAAGAAGACGATCCGCTCGGCGCAGCATCCGAACTCGACGCACTCAACCTCTCCAGCAACGACACCATCCTCGGCATCGCCGCCGGTGGCACCACCCCCTACGTCCTCGGTGCCATCGCTCACGCCAAACGCTCCGCCCCCGGCTCTCTCACCGGCCTCCTCACCTGTTCGCCCGTCCCCAAACCCGCTGATGCCGACCACCTCATCGTCATCGCCACCGGCCCCGAACTGCTCACCGGCTCCACGCGCCTCAAAGCCGGCACCGCCACAAAGCTCGCGCTCAACACCATCTCCACCACGCTCATGATCCGCTCAGGTCGCGTGTTTCAGAACCTCATGGTCGATCTCCGCGCCACCAACGACAAGCTCCGCGATCGTGCCGCTCGCATCATCTCCACAATCACCGGCCTCTCACGTCCAGAGTCGCTCAATCTGCTCGATCGCGCCGGCGGCATCGTGAAAGTGGCGATCGTCATGCACACACACGCCGTCGATCGCGATCATGCCGAGCGACTTCTTCAGACAAACGCCGGTCGTCTCTAGCACCATGACCTCACCGGAAAAACCGGGCATTGTGGTCGCTCCTGAAAATTCGCCCCAGGTCCTGAAACCGCCCGGGGTACACACGTCGAATCGAGGGCATCGTGGGGAGGCGAGTGAGACGCGGCGTGTGGGCCGCGATCCGGCAGCTCGTTCTGAGCGCAGCTGGGTGCAACTTCTTGAAACATGACCGAACCGTCGCGCCACGGCCCCTGCTGTCTGTTGCGCGATGATCTCGGGTGTTGATCGGTCGGCCCGATCTGTTGCGGACGTGCGTCCGCGCGGGCCAAGACATCAACCCTGTGCCTGCGGTTCTCTCCACGCTGGCCCAGGGGCGGTGGTCCTTTTTCTCTCTCTCGAAAGGACGTTTTCCATGTTGGTGCAGCAAAAGTTGTCGTTGATCATCTCTCTTTCGGCCGGACTCGCGATCTGCGCATCGGCCAGTGCGGGTGTCCGCGTCATCCACGCCTCTCCCGATACGCCCCCAGTCGATGTCTATGTCAACACCGCCCCCGGCGCGGGCGCTCCGAACATCACCAATCTCCCCTTCCGTTCCGCGACCGGCTACGTCCCGCTGCCCACAGACAACTATCGCTTCCGCGTGACCCCGAGTGGGGCCACCTCGCCGGTCCCCATCGACGCGACCGCCGCCATCAACGGCTCCACCGACTACACCATCGCCGCCATCGGCCTCCTCAGCGGCACCCCCGCCATCTCCCCACTCGTGCTCGTGGATGACAACACTATCAACCCCACGCAGGCACGCATCCGCTTCGTCCACGGCTCCCCCGATGCCCCCGCCGTCGACATCTTCGCCGTCGGTCTCTCCACCCCAGTCTGGGATGCCATCAGCTTCGGTACCAGCGGCGGCTATCGCACACTCGCACCCGGAAACTACAACCTCGAAGTCCGCCTCGACGTCGGCGGCGGCCTCGCCCTCAGCGTCCCCAACCTCCAGCTCGATGCCGGTAAGGTCTACACCGTCTTCGCCGTCGGCCTCGTCGGCAACGGCACCCTCGCCGCCCAGCCCTTCGTCGATGCCATCCCCGCCCCAGGCGCGGCCGGCATCCTCGCCGGCGCGGGCCTCCTCGCCTTCCGCCGCCGTCGCAGCAACTAACTCCGTTCATCAGGTCGGCACGCCACACCCCGGCGTGCCGCCCCTTCTCCCATCGCATTGACCACACCAACGCATCGCCCCGAGGGCTTCCGGTCAAATCCCTCGGGGCGATGTCATTCAAAAACACCAGCCGAACCCCCCAACCGCGCCGCTCAAACTCACCTCATCAGGCTCTTCCTCGCAGCCCGGTCCTGCTCTTCGCATTCGCCGTTGCCAATGCCTTCGCCTTCCCCTTCGCGCGTGCCTCTGCCTTTACCTTCGCGCTTGCCTTTGCGTTCCGATTGCCGCTTGCCTTTGTCTTCCCCTTGCCCCTTGCCTTTGCCTTCCCCTTGCCCCTTGCCCCTTGCCTTTGCCTTCCCCTTGCCTCTTGCCCCTTGCCTTTGCCTTCCCCTTGCCTCTTGCCTCTTGCCCCTTGCCTTTGCCTTTGCCTTCGCGCTTGCCTCTGCCTTCGACGGCGAAGCCGTCAAGGTTCATAGCCGGGCGGTCGCCGCGAAGCGGCACCCCCGGACCACGCGTTCTCCACTCTTCCCGCACCGCGAAAGCGGTGCAGGTACACGCTCCAGCGACCACCGGCACATCGCTTCGCTCCCACGTCTTCGCACGCCAGTGCGCACGAACTGTTGCCGGTGGCGCGGCGAGCAACGCGAGCAAGCCACCGGTCAACGTGAACATCCGACTCTTGCTCTCTCCCCTTGTTCCCCCGCCCGTCTGAGGGCGGACGATCAGAATCAACCCAAGGCGAAGCTCCCTAGCCCATGGATACACTGCCCTCATGGCCGTGGAACGACTGGTTTCCCCCGTGGCGACCCCCACAGATCTTCCCGAACAGGAACGCAACTGGTCGCTGCGCCCCCGTCGCCTCCACGAATACGTCGGCCAGAGCGACCTCGTCGAACGCCTCAAAATCACCATCCAGGCCGTCCGCGCCCGCAACGAGCCCATGGAGCACGTCCTCCTCCACGGCCCCCCAGGCCTCGGCAAAACCACACTCGCCCACGTCATCGCCGAGGAAATGGGCGAGTCCTGCAAGGTCCACATCACCAGCGGCCCCGCGCTCTCAAGACCCACCGATCTCGTCCGCGTGCTCTGCTCCATGAACGCGTCCGATGTCCTGTTCATCGACGAGATCCATCGCGTCCCCGTCGCCGTCGAAGAGTTCATCTATCCCGCGATGGAAGACTTCGTTATCGACATCAAGGTCGAACAGGGGATGCACGCCCAGACCATCCAGAAGACCCTGCAGCCCTTCACACTGATCGGCGCCACCACCCGCGCCGGCATGGTCTCTTCGCCCATGCGTTCACGCTTCGGCATCACCCACAGCTTGCGCTATTACTCCGCGGATGAACTGCTCATCATCCTCCGTCGCTCCGCCGGACTGCTCAGCGTCGAAGCCACGCAGCCCGGCCTGCAAGCCATCGCCGCCCGATCCCGCGGCACACCCCGCATCGCCAACCGCCTGCTCCGCCGAGCACGAGATTTCGCCCAGGTCCGAGGCGACGGCATCCTCACCCCGCGCATGGTCGAAGACGCACTCGCCCTCGAAGGCATCGACGCCCTCGGCCTCGACGACCTCGACCGCGCCTATCTCAAAACCATCGCCACCACCTACAACGGCGGCCCCGTTGGCCTCGAAGCCATCGCCGCAACCCTCAACCACGACTCCGGCACGCTCGAAGACGTCGTCGAGCCGTATCTGCTCCAAATCGGTTTCGTCGCCAGAACGCGCCGCGGCCGAGCCCTCACACAAGCCGGAGCCATCCACATCGGCATGCCCACGCGTGCGGCAGGCGCAGAACTGTTTGAGTGACAGAAGTCAAGAGGCATCGGGCAAGAGGCAAAAGAAAAAGGCGGCCTAGTGCCGCCTTGGTGCATTCGCTTATGCCTCTTGCCCAATGCCTCTTGCCTAGGCCTCAGGTTTTCGCCACTTCTTCTTCGCTCGGCTTCGCCTTGCCCTTCTTGGGCGCGGGCTTCTTCTTGGCCTCGGCGGCGAAGATCTGCTCTTCCATAAACAGGATGCAGCGGCAGCTCGGGCAGTTCACCAGCTTGCCGGTCATCAGCGCACTCACGGCTTCGACGGGGATCGCCATCATGCACGCCGAGCAGTTGCCCTCGTGCGCTCGCCGATCCAGAACCTCGATCGGAGACATCGCCTCGTCGCCGCGAGACTTGATCAGCGTTTCGAGCATCTGCATCTGGGTGGCGGGAACGCTCTTGACCAGCTCGGCCCGCTGGGCGGCAAGCTCGGCAACGCGATCCTTGATCTCGGCGGCCTTGGTGTCGCGGTCGGTCTTGGCCGACTCCACGATCTTCTGTCGCTCGCCGAACTGCCCGTTGATGTCCGAGACCTTCTTGTCCGCCTCTTCCGCCTTGCCCATGGCCTCGAGGGCCCGTTCCTCGGCGGCGGTGCGCTGTTCCTTATAGGTGTTCAGCTCGGTGAGGAAAGCGTTGTATTCCTTGGCCGTCTTCGCCGAGTTCATCTGCTCGCGCAGTGCCTCCATGCGAGCGTCCAGGCGCTTGCCCTCACCTTCCTCGTTGGAGATGGTGGCGCGGAGCTGCTTCAGCGAGGCATCAAGGATGCCTTTCTGCCGCTCCATATCCGCCAGGAGTGTGGATTGAGTGGAAAGAAAACGCTCCGCGGCTTCGAGTCTGCTCCGAAGCCCGCGGAGCTGCTTGTCCACACGAAAGACGTCCAAAAGCTGTTTGGTCACCGACATCCGGTCGCCTCAGGGGTTCATCATCGACGAGACCTGATGCAGTATACCCCGGGTTTGTGGTGCAGGCCGTCCGAATCGTGTTTGGGTTGTTTGCATCGGTCGGATCGGTCGAGTTTCGCACTTCTTTAGGGTGCGGCCCACGCCGAGAGCAACCAGAACGCCACCGGAGCCGTCAACAGCAGGGAATCCAGCACATCCAGCACGCCGCCGAAGCCCGGGATCGATCGGCCGGAATCCTTCAGTCCGGCGTCGCGTTTGAAGACGCTTTCCAGCAGATCACCGGCCTGACCGGCGACGGCGAGAATCACGCCGAAGAGTGCGGCGATCCACATCGGGATCGCACCGACGCCGACGGTGCCGAGCGTGGCCCGGTGCAGGGCGACAGCTCCGACGGCGACGCCCGCGGCCAGGGCCATGCCGCCGAAGAGCCCTTCCCAGGTCTTGCCGGGACTGAGCCAGGGGATGAGCTTGTGCTTGCCGATGGCGCGGCCGGTGCAATAGGCGCCGATGTCGCAGCTCTTGGTGACGAGCATGACGCCGGCAACGGCCCACGCCGAGTGCTCGCGGCGAATGGCGAGCAGGAAGCCGAACATCAGCCCGAGATAGACGAACGCGAACATCGCCGCGCCGACGGCGGCGGTGGCACCGGTCATGTTTTTATCGCGGACGTGCCAGGCGAGAGCGCCGACGAGGACGACGGTGCCGACGGTGGCGACGAGGGCGACGGCGGTGAGCGGGTTGGTTTTGAGCGGGACGGCGGCAAAGACGACAAGTCCGGCGACGGCGGCGATGGTCATCCATCGGCGGGAGGCGTCGACGCCGCCGGCGTGGAACATGGCGCCGAGTTCACGTGCGGCGAGGGCGACGAGCGGGATGCCGACGAGCAGGATGATGAGTCCGGGCGGGAAGGTGCCGTCGGTGGTTGAGAGCCATTGGAATCTGGCGGCCCCGGGCGGGACGGGGATGTGGTCGAGCCACTGATCACCCCAGAGCGTCGCGATGAGCAGGAGGATGAGCGCGGGGCTGAGGAGGAGGCGGTACTTGAGCACGGGCGAGGGTAGGGGAAGAGGTCGAGAGGTCGAGGGGCGTAGTGCGGATGCCGACTTGGCTTATGCCTTCTGGTCGGCGAGGCCGCCGAACTTGCGGGTGCGTTTGGCGTAGTCGCGGATGGCGGTGTGGAGCTGGTCGATGCCGAAGTCGGGCCAGAGGATGTCGGTGACGTGGAGTTCGGCGTAGGAGATCTGCCAGAGGAGGTAGTTGCTGACGCGCATCTCGCCGGCGGTACGGATCAGGAGATCGGGGTCGGGGAGGCCGGCGGTGTAGAGGTGGTCGTGGATGGTCTGGTCGTTGATCTGGTCTGGGGTGATGTCACCGGCGATGGCGCGGCGTGCGATGGCACGGACGGCGTCGACGATCTCGGTGCGTGCGCCGTAGTTGACGGCGAGGCAGAGGGTGGCGCCGGTGTTGTTGCGTGTGGCGTCGGCCATGCGATCGGCGGCGGCGAGGACTTCGGGTGCGAGGCCGTCGCGACGGCCGATCTGCACGAAGCGGATGTTCTCTTTCATGAACTCGACGAGCTCTTTTTCGAGATACTGGACGTAGAGCTGCATGAGCGCGGAGACTTCTTCGCTGGGGCGTTTCCAGTTTTCGATGGAGAAGGAGTAGAGGGTGAGGACTTCGATGCCGAGCCGCCCGCAGTGCTCGATGATGGGGCGGACGGCGGCGGCGCCCGAGCGGTGGCCCATGACGCGTGGGAGGCCGCGTTGGTTGGCCCATCGGCCGTTGCCATCCATGATGATGGCGACGTGGCGTGGGATTTTGCCCGGATGGATGTCGGGAAGATATTTGAGGGGGTCGGCGTGGGGATTGCGGGCGCGCATCTGGGCGGTGATGCGTTGCGCGTCGAGGTCGGCGGCGATCGCCGCGGGATCGGCGATGGGACCTGCGGAAGCTGGTGGAGCGAGGGAGGACACGCTGAAGGAGAGTGTACGCGAGGCGAAAGAGTGGGCCCGAACGGGCGGTAGTGGTACGACGACCGCGAGCCTGGGTTCGCGACACCGTGAAATCTCGGTTGAATGGCGAAACCAAGGTGATGGCTACAGGCGTCGGAGGATGGCCGCGAGGCGGCGGGCGAACTCGTCGACCGCGGATTGATCATGCGTGAGGGAGAGGTAGAACTTGGTGCCCATCGGGTTGATGAAGATGTCATTTTCAAAGAGCTTGAGCATCATGGCCCGGCTCTTGAGCTTGTCGCCTGCGGCGGTGGAGCGGTAGTCGAAGACGGGGCGATCGGTGAAGACGATCTGGCCGAGGGGGCCGTCGCCGATGACCTGACCGACGTGGCCGGTGTCGCGGAGCGTGCGGGCGAGCGCGTCGCGGAAGGACTGGCCGATGGTGTTGAGGTGTTCGTAGGTGCCTGGTGAGCGGAAGATGGCGAGTGCGGCGGAGGCGGCGGCGGTGGAGACGGGATTGCCGCCGAGGGTGGACGCGGTCCAGACGTAGTCATCGTGGAAGCCGGCGCGATCTTCGCGGCAGAGGTCCATGATGTTGGCTTTGCCGGCGAAGGCACCGATGGGGAGGCCGCCGCCGAGGGCTTTGCCATAGGCGACCATGTCGGGGATGACGCCATATTTTTCCTGTGCGCCGCCGTAGGCGAGGCGGAAGCCGGTGACGACTTCGTCAAAGATGAGGACGACGCCGTGCTTTGTGCAGGCATCGCGGACGGCTTGCAAGAAGCCGGGCTTTGGGGCGAGGCAGCGGTGCAGGGGCTCGATGATGACGGCGGCGAGGCGGTCGGCGTGCTCGGCGATGATGGCGGCGGTGGTGCTCGCGTCGTTGTAGGGCGCGACGAGGACGTGATCGGCGTGGATGCCCGCGCTGGATGGCTCGGGGTTTGGGAAGGGTGTCTTGCCAGAGGGGAAGAGACTGACGGCGCCTTCGTCGTTTGAGCCGTGGTATGCGCCTTCGAACTTGAGCACGCCGGCGCGGCCTCGAAAGGCGCGGGCGAGGCGGAGGCAGTGCATGGTGGCTTCGGTGCCGGAGGCGCAGAAGCGGACGCGCTGGGCGGCTGGGGAGAGCCGGACGATTTCTTCGGCGAGGGCGAGGGACTCGGTGTTGGGATAGGCGAAGTTGGTGCCGAGCGGGGCGCGGTTTTGGATGGCGGCGATGATCTCTTGGCGTGCGTGCCCGACGAGAACGGAGCCCCAGCCCATGGAGAAGTCGAGCATGTGGCGGCCGTCTGAGTCGGTGAGCGTGCAGCCGTTGCCGGAGGCGATGACGCGGACGTGCTGGGGTGGGAGATTGAACTCGCCGTTGGACCCGCCGGGGAAGACGGCGAGAGAGCGGGCGGCGGATGAGGAGGAGGCGGGTGAGATTGAGGGGCTTGGGAGTGTGGTGGGCATGATGGGGTGCGTGTGAGCGGGAGAGTGCCGCGGCGGGTGGATGGGGCGGCGCGTGGGGGGAACGGCGTTGAGAGCTTTGGCGACGGGAGGCGGACTTGCGAGCCTTGGTGTGGATCTTGATGGAGAATTGAACTGGGCGGAGGTGATGGGCGCGAGGTGGGTGCGGGGGCGCCAGAGGGTGGGGCCATCGGAAGGTGCGCTGGGTCGGTTGGAGTGGGGTCTGGTGGAGTGGGGTCGGTTGGAGTGGGTGTGTCGTTGGTGCCAGGGCTTGCGCCCAGGCCTCGGATTTTGAGGATCAAGCTGGCGGCCTTGCGGGCGGTTTCGAGCATTCGGGATTGGCAGGGGCCGCTGGAGTGGTGGAAGCCGTCGGAATGGAGGGCGTCGGCGGATTGACTCAGGGCCTGAACGGCTTGGACGGTGCGCTCGGCGGCGAGGATCTGGGCGCGGAACTCGGCGACGGCGGCGATGGATTGGAGTTGCGGGGCGATGTCTGGCCGAGCGGCCCAGGCGGCGATGGCGCGAATGGTGACCTTGAGTCTTTGAGCGATGGAGTGGAGCGTCTCGTCGGGATCAAAGAAGAGGGCGAGGAGTTCGGGCTCGTCTTCGGGGTCGATGAATTGGGCGTGGGGGTTGTTGGGGGACTGGAGGGTTGGGGTGACG
>JAIEOW010000120.1 GCA_019750095.1 Phycisphaerales bacterium | reverse complement strand
GGCGATAACAACAAGCAGCTCGATGAGCGTGAACGCGACGGGTCGGGGCCGATGGCTCGTCATGGACGGTGCTTTCCGCAAGAGGGAGAGGATGGGTGAGGAGTTGGGCGAACCAACTTTCAAGTCGCCTTTCGAGTCGCCGTGGGCAAGAACTGCCAACCAAGGGAACTCTGGGGTGTCAGACGCTACCAGAGATTGTGCGTTTTCTTTCGGTTCTGTCAAGTCGTCCGTCCTCTAAAATACGACCCGTTGAAACCCCGGCTGCACAAATAGGGCTTACATGGTTCAAAATTCGTAACTGACCAGCGCGTCAGGTGTCCAGCAATATCCCTAATGCAAACTCGTCCGAAACGCGGCTTTTCAAATGCAGCCCAAGGTTTCTCTGGTTTCGACTCCTGACTCACGAGTCCGTTGAAAACTCTGCGTTTGGGCGCAGTATTTCTCTTTGCGCCGGTGGAAACGCCGGTTACTCTGGAGCTGGCCGCCACATCGTTGGCGAGCCGTATCGTTCACCCGAATTGGGGATTTTCTGTCTCCAAAAGCGTCTTTTCTGTAAGGAGATCTGCATGCGTCTGAACAGTCTTGCTGCCGGCATCGCGTTGCTCGCCGGCACGTCCTTGTCCCTCGCTCAGGCCCCGGTGGTCGATGGCACCAAGGACGCGTCGTATGGCGCGGCCAAGTGGCTGCAGACCGTTCCGACCAGCTTCGGCGACAATCGTGCCGACCTTTGCCAGAGCATTGGCAACGGCGTGCGCATCGCCATCAACAACTCCAACGCCGCGGGCGTTGACGGTTCCAACGGCGGGCCCTCCAGCGGCGCTGGCGTGACCACGGGCGTTGAGATCGCCATTCCCCTCCTCCAGCTCGGCAACCCCACCGGCCCGATCCGCGTCACCGCGTTTAACTCTGGTGGCGGGTATGACTACCTGTCCAACCAGGTCGTCGGCGGTCTGCCCGCTGGCACCGGCAACCTCGGTGGCAACGGTACCGGCGGCTTCGTCGGTGGTGCGTCGCCGCTGGCAGGGATCAACTTCAACAACTTCGCTGGTGACCAGTTCGTCAGCGTGGTCAACAACGCCGCCACCAACATCGGCTCCATCACCGTCGACGGCACGGCTGATGCGGCGTATGGCGCGGCCCTCTGGGAGCAGACCCTCGGCACCGGCTTCGGCAACTCCACGCTGGGCCAGGTCGGCTTCGCCAACGGTTCCGAGATCGACGGCTTCTTTGCTCAGATCGCCACCGTCAGCGTCGACGGCCAGCCCGCCGCTCCGCACCTGATCATGACCATCGCGGGCAATCTGAACTCCGACTTCAACAAGATCAGCATCTTCATCGACACCGGCGCGGCCGGCGGTCAAAACGTGCTCGCCAACAACAATCCGGGTGCCGAAGGCCTGAACAACCATCAGGGCCTCACCTTTGACAGCACCTTCGCGGCCAACTATTACATGAGCTTCCGCGTCGGCGGCGCTGAGCCGGTCTGCTTTGCGGACTTCGCCAAGCTCCACGTCGGTATCACCGGCGCGGGCGGCGGCGGCGGCTTCCTCGGCGGCGGCGTGACTCCGCCCGCGGCAATCATCGGCACCGGCTCGGCCTGCCCGCCCAATCAGGCGGTCGCCGTCGGCTCCGAGCTCAACGCCCTGTACAGCTTCGTCGATCGCGCCAACAACCGCCTGCACCTCTTCGTCGCTGGCAACTTCAAGGCCGACGACTTCCTCACGCTGATCTTCGACAGCAACGGCAACCCTTCGGGCGACGTCGGCCAGAACACCCTTCGCGGCCCCAGCTTTGACTTCGGCCCCGGCACGCCCAACGTCGACATCGGTATCGCCGATGGCGGTCGCGGCGGTCTGAACCGCCTCGGTTCGTTCGACGGGAGCAATCCCGGCTTGACCTTCGACGCCGGCTTCGCGGCTGATTACTACTCGCACGTCCACGTCGAGAACGTCAACCGTCTGGTGATCGACTCGGCGGTGATTCGCACCAACGGGCGTCTGGAAGAGACCAACGGCAACGGGCTGGACTTCGGCTCGTTCCACGGGGCCGACATCCCCGCGGTGCTCCCCTTCGATGGCACGAACTTCTGCTGCACGCAGCCCGGCGGCATCGAGTGGCAGAGCGGCTCCAAGGACAACGTCTTCACCGCGCTCCCCCCGCGTGAGGCCAACCGCGTCCTGCAGGGCTACCTCGACAGCAACGCCGGCGCGTTCCCCGCGACGGAAGCTGCCTGGGCCGACTGGATCGGCGTGACGCCGAACCAGGGCAACCCGGTTGCTCCGCTGGCTCTTCGTCCCCGCTACGGCCTGCACCGCGCGGCCCTCAACAACTCCAACGTCGCTGGCGTGACGGACCTTGCCGTCGGCACCCCGGCTGCCGTGACCACCGGCTTCGAGCTCAGCTACGACCTCGGCGAGATCGGTGCGACCCCGCGTTCGCGCATCAAGCTCGCGGGCTTCCTGATCCGCGGCGGGTTCACGCAGGTCTCCAACCAGATCTTCGGCGACGCGGCCGGCACCGCCAACCTCGGCGAGCCGCGCACGCTGAACCTCAGCACCATCGCTGGTCAGCAGTGGGTCCGCATCGCCACGTGCGCTGCAGACTATGACCAGAGCGGCTCGGTCGAGGTCGGCGACATCTTCGCCTATCTCAACGACTGGTTCGCGGGCGTTGCGACGACGGACATCGACGGCGGCGGCATCGCCGTCACCGATATCTTCGCGTTCCTCAATGCCTGGTTCGAGGGCGACTGCCAGGGCTAAAGCCCGGGTATCGCACAAGATCCCTTCGCTTCAATCGCGGGGCCCCGGTGTTCGGGGCCTCGCTCAACACGACGACGAAGACCGCCGGGCACCATGCTCGGCGGTCTTTTTTTCGGGTATCAACGTCGATCCGCGTGCAGCGGCGTGCCGGAGAATGTGGCCGTTCGGGTGCGAACTTGATTCTTTAACCGCTCAGGCGCGCTCGGCCTCAAGCAGGTCGGCATAGCCGCACGCGATCGGCTCACCCATGGCTGGGCCAAAGGACTGGCGCAGAAACTCGACTTGCTGGTGGGCGAGTTCCATGGATCGTTCCGGGCAGATGAGGGCTTCAAACTCAACGAAGTTGCCGAGACCCTCGACCTGATCAAGGTGGATCCGGACACCCTGATATGTCCAGAGCTCACGGAGTTTCCTGACCACGACCCAGACGGGCAGCTCGGTGGAACCGAATCGTTCGCGCGCCATGGAGTCGGGATAGAGCGTGAAGTTGCTCAGCTTGGACTGCGTGCGGTTCGCACGGCTGTAGAACACCCACTCGGTCGGCTGTCCCTCGGTCTCGCGCTTCTTCAGCTTGGCGTCGGGCACGCGGTAGTAGGTATCGGTCTGACGGAGCGTGTCGACGCTGATCGCACGGATCGATGCGGCGATGGTGCGTGCAAGTGCGACGTCTCGCAGCTCGGCTTTGTACTCGACGTTCTGCATGGGCATGTCAGTCGGCGTCCGGGTCTTCGCCGCGGGGGCGGAACTCTTCGGGGGCCGGAAGGTCTTTCACGCTGGCGAGGCCGAAGGTCTCCAGGAACGACTTGGTCGTGCCATAGAGCATCGGTCGACCAAGCTCCTCGGCCCTGCCGACGATGGTGACCAGGCGACGCTCGATGAGTGATCGCAGCACTTCGCCGCAGGCCACGCCGCGGATGGCTTCCAGCGACGCGCGGGTGATGGGCTGCTTGTACGCGATGATCGCGAGGGTCTCGAGTGCGGCTCGGCTGACTCCATGTCGCTCGCGTTTGCCATGAAACCGTTCCAGCACGCCGGAAAACTCGGGCAGGGTCATCACGCGATAGCCGCCGGCGACGCGTTGGATGCGGAAGCTCCGAGCCGTCTGCTGATAGCCCGCATTCAGATGCTCGATCGCGGCGTGCACGAGGCCGACCGGAGTGACGACAACGGGGCCCTTCTTGCCGCGCTTCTTGGGTTTGGTGGCGTCGGTGGCGGCTGGTTCATCGGACTCGGCCTGCGACGGATCATCGGCATCCTGGATCAATCCGAGCGCCTCGGCAAGGCGAGCCGCAGGCACCGGGCGATCAACGCTGAGCAGCAGTGCTTCGATCGGGCCGGCGATGGATTCTGGAGTCGCGCCCGAGAGCGCCATGGCGAGCTTGACGGAGGCATCGACCAGCGGCGCGCCCGCTTCGTCGTCGCTCGTGCCGAGTGAGGACGCGCTGCTTGGTGGCGACGTGTCTTTGGCTTCGATTGTGGCGTCGGGGCGCGACAGGGTTTCAGGCGACATGGGGCTCTCCGAGCCGGCAGGTGCATCCGTACGGGGTCCATGGTACCACCCCCGGTGAATCCACGCGAAAACGGGCAAGCCCGCGTCTGGAGCCGCGGCCTCACGTACCCTTTGGACAGCATGTCAAGGGGACTCATCATCTCGTTGTTGATCGCCGGAGCGATCTTTGCCGCGTCGCTGGGTGGGCTCATCGCGATCTATCGCAGCATGGCGTCACTCGGTGCGAATGGGGGGGGTGGGGGGCTTGGCCCCGGCGGCTCGAGCACGACGCGATCGGCGGACCCGCTGCTGCCCGATGACAACGCCAAAGACCTTCGGATTCTGCCCTTTGAGCTGACCGATCAGAACGGCGTTAAGACCACCAACGACGTGTTCACCGGCAAGCTCACGGTGGTCAGCTTTGTGTTCACGAACTGCACGCTCGTCTGCCCGATGCTCACGCAGACCATGGGCGACCTCGCTCGCGATCTTCGGCAGGCGGGCGGGCCGGGGGCGCAGGTGCGGTTTCTCAGCATCAGCGTCGATCCGGTGCACGACACGCCAGAGCGGCTGGCGCAATATGCCCGAGATCGCTCCGCTGATCCCACACGATGGACGTTTGCCGTTGGGCCGACAGCGGTGGTGTATCCCATGCTTGAGCAAGGTTTGAAGTTCGCCGTGGGGACAGATCCCAGCGACGCGAACATGATCAAGCTGCCATCGGGCGGCACGATGAACAACATCATCCACCCGAGCTGGTTCGTGCTGGTTGGCCCGAAGGGCGAGGTGCTCGGGATCTATCTAGCGAGTGTGCCGGAAGAGATGGCCGCACTGAAGAAGCGGGCAACTGCCGGGGCGACCAAACTCGGGCTCAAGTGATCGCTTTCGGTGATTGAGCGCCAACTCGCGCACTCTGGGCGGCCTGTCGAAGGCGATCGGCGGCTAACGGCGAGCCGGCGTTGGACTTTCCAAATCCTGGTGCCGCACCCGCGGCTTCGGCCTGAGCCTGGGCATCGGGCAGGTTGCTGATGAGCATGAGCGCGGCGCGACGGCCGGGGTGGTCGCGCAACGCGGCGATGAGGGCGATGCCCGAATCATCGTCGAAAGAACCGTCGAGGACGCGGTTTACGAGCAGAAGATCGGCTGTTGCCGCGGCGTGGACGGTCGCAGCGTGGTCGCTCACAAAGCTCACGCTCGCTCCGGGGAGCGCACGCCCCACGACCGATTTGAGCATCCACGAGTCGGGCCCGCAGTGCCCCACGAGTACGGCGGAGATGGGGTCGGCTGATGCGGGCTTGGGTGGGGGGTTGGTACTCATGACTTGGTCTTGGATGCTGGCGTGGGTGTCGCGGTGACTCGTACCGTCGCGGCACGAACTTCAAGCGTGAGGTCGGCGAGCTGCATCGTGCGCGGATCGGTTGAATCGTCGCGGATCGTCCGTGCCGCCCGGTCGATCGCTCGCTTGGAGAGTTTGTCAGCGCCCGTGAGCCCGATCAGCTCCGTACGTGCGGCACGGATGATTTCGCCAAGGACGATCACCGGCTCATGTTCGAGATCGGTTCTCTTCCATGCGAGAGAGCCGGGTTCACGCCGGGCGCACGCGAGGTTTGCACGCGCGGTATCGGCGACCACGCTGCGTGCCGCCGCGGCGCTGGATGAGGCCTGCACCGCGTGCCGGGCGACGTCTGGTCGGAGTGATTTAAGGGTGGGGAGGATCGAGCAGCGGATCGCCGCGCGCAGACGCGACGTGTCGGCGTTGGTCGCATCTTCGCACCAATCGACACCGGCGAGCTGGCAGAGCCGTCGGCTGTGCTCCCGCGTGACCTCATGGTCTTGGCAGAGCATCGGGCGCACGAGCGTGATCCCGTCGCCCAGGCGGCGTCGCGCTGGCATTCCCCGCAGGGTGCCGCCTCGTACCAGTGACATAAGCAGATTCTCGAGCTGATCGTCGGCGTGATGAGCGACCGCTACGAAACGCACGCCGGAATCCAGAGCCATCTGCCTGAGTGCGGCGTAGCGCTCGCGCCGGGCGAGTGCTTCGATGTTCGTCTGCCCTTGCCCGCCCGCGGTTCGAACACGCACCTCGGATTCCACAAAGGGCACGCCGAGCCCATCGGCGAGCGAACGCACCACATCGCGATCTGACAGGGCCTGCGTCCGCGGACGCAGATCGTGCACCACGTGCCCGATGACCAGCCGATCGGTGGCCGAGCGGAGCACGAGTGCCAGGGCCACGGAATCGGCTCCGCCAGAGCAGGCCACCAGGGTTGGCGCTCCGCGACCGAGGCGTCGGGCACGCCCTCCACCGGGGGAGGTCATGGCCCGCCAGAACCGAACAATGGCCATCGCGACGCGATCGCGCGGAAGAACTGGCCCATTGAGCTGATCTGGCCGGGGGCTGGACATGACCAAGTCTAGGTTTTGTAGTACACTCGCCCCGCCTTCCAAGGATCGGGCCACACTCGTATGGACGCATCGATGGACATTTCGGGCACGCCGCTGGTTCCTCTCGCACTTCAATCCGGCGCGGGCGGCGGACTGTCTGGCCCCGCCGGGTCGGCGATGGCCTATTGGATCGCTATGGGCCTGGTGGTGGGCGGCTTGGTGATCATCGCGGTGGTGATCGTCGGCGTCCTGCGTGGGCGGGCGAAATCGGCCCAGTTTGAAACCGAGAAGCCCGAACCCAAGCGCCCCGCGAAGCAGGCTGAGCCCACTCCGCCCCCGGGTGCGACGTCGCTGGCGACGGTCCAGGAAGCCGAGCGGCTGTTGCGATTGATGGGCGAAGCCGAGGAGTTGTGTAATCGCCTGACCGCGCAACTCGACGCCAAGGCCCGCGAGGTGGAAGCGATCCTCGCGCGGGCCGATGCGGCTGGAGAAAGATCGGATCACACGCGCGAGCATCAGGCGACGCCTGCAGAGGTCGAGGCGGAGGTCCGCGGGATGCCCGTTCGGCAGGCCGGGCTGGTCAGCCGACCGGGTGTTCAGCCGGCTGTTCAGCCCATCGAGCCAGCGCGAGCTCGTGCTGAAGCTCCGACGCGTGTTGAAGCACCGACGATTGTGACTCGCCCGATCGTCCCCGCTGCGCCGGTGATGGCTGCGGTGGTGGCAGGTGGAGGGACCGCCCCGGAACGGCAGGAGGGGCTCGACGCGCTTGCGAATCAGGTGTACACGCTTGCCGATCGCGGGCTTTCATCGCAGGACATCGCCCGGACGCTGCGGGAGCATCCGGGAAAGATCGAGCTGATTCTGGCGCTTCGGACTCGTTAGACCGCGCCGGCTATCTCGGGCGGATCGCGCTCAGGCAGAGCAGCTCAAACATGATGTGGCCAGCGAGCAGAGCCGTGATCCCCCCCGGGTCGCGATCGGGCAGCACTTCCACCACGTCGGCGCCAACCAGATCAATCCCCGCGAGGGACCGTATGGCCTTGAGCGCCTCGGCGGACGTCAGGCCGCCCACGCTGGGTGTGCCCGTGCCGGGGGCAAAGGCGGGGTCGATGCAGTCGATGTCAAAGGTCACGTAGACCGGTCGATTGCGGACACGCTTCAGATACGCGCCGATGACCGCGGCCCCACGATCGCGGAACTGCTCGCAGGTCAGCACCGTGACGCCGTGATCGCGGGCATAGGTCAGGTCGTCGCGCGTGTTCAGCGGCCCCTTGATGCCGATGGAGAGCATCGCCTTGGGGTCAACGGCCCCCGCCTCGATCGCTCGGCGGAAGACCGACGCGTGACCCCACCTTTCGCCCCAGACCGCGTCCACAGTGTCCAAATGGCTGTCAAAGTGGATGAGGGAGAGACCCTGCTTGCTCTTGCGGGCGGCGTGATGCTCGTGCGTCGCCAGCAGGTTGGCGTACGCGATGGTGTGGTCGCCGCCGATCGCCATGAGGCGAGCGTGTTGGTGCTCGCGCAGCAACGCTCGGCAGAACTCCAGTTGTGTCAGTGCGTTCTGCTCGCATGAGTACGGCGAGACGGGCGCATCGCCCGCATCAGCGATGCTGAGCGCCTCGGTCACGTCCACATCATGCTCGATCGAGTAGCGTTTGACGTACTGCGACTCGTTCCGGATCGCGCGTGGGCCGAAGCGTGTGCCAGGGCGATAGGTCGTGCCACCGTCGTAGGGCGCGCCGTAGATCGCCCAATCAATCGGCGTGCCGTTGGCTGGGGCGTCTTCGATGCGCGGATACCGGCAAAAAGTCGGAATCCCGGCGAATCGGGGTGATCGGCGCGCGTCGGGGAGGGGCGTCCGCGACTTTGGAGCCGCGATTCTTGACGCGTTCTTGGCGGCTTGGGAAGCCGTTTGGCGTGGACGTTTCGACATTCTGCGAGTGTACCGCTTGCAGAATGATGGCGTCTGAGGGACGATCCTGATGCCGCCCACGCACCCGTTGGTTTCGGAGTCATTGCCATGGCTCGCAATCACACGCCAAAGCACCTGACCCTTCGGCTTGCTGGCCTTACGACCGATGCATGGGAGGATTTCAGATACAAGTACGGCCTGCTGCTCGCCACCATGTGTGTGGCACTGGTGCTCTGGCTGGGCGCCAGCATGGCCGGCGGCCTGCTGCCATATCTCGGCGAGATTCTGGTCAGCATGTTCCTGCTGGTGCAGATCAGCGCGGGCGTGGCGATGGTCGCCATTCGAGTTGCACGCCGAGAGCAAGCGTCCTTTGAGCAGATGTTCGATGGCTTTCGGTTCTACGTCTCGCTCATGCTCGTGGGCATGATCCAGGGCGCGATCGGCGTCTTCATCCAGCTCATCACCGCCGGTGTCTATTGGATCGCACGCAGCGGCTCTGGCGATTGGGTGGCCGTTGCACTCGCGATCGCCGCCGTGCTGTTCGGGGTCGTGTTCGGCGTGTTCTTCTCGATCCGGCTCGGGCTCGCACCGCTGCTCGTGGTCGACAAGCGACTGCCGGCGATGGATGCGATCAAGCTGAG
Organism: Phycisphaerales bacterium; assembly: GCA_019750095.1. Taxonomy (GTDB): domain Bacteria; phylum Planctomycetota; class Phycisphaerae; order Phycisphaerales; family UBA1924; genus UBA4658. The sequence goes on along the minus strand of JAIEOW010000120.1, from coordinate 53,493 downwards.
CTGGGCCTGGTCCGGGCCGCTGTTCTGGCCGATGTTGCTGTTGAGCCTTCTGATGTTCCTGCTCGCCATCGGCTCAGCATTGCTGCTTGGCGTCGGGCTCGTGCTCCTGGGCTTGCCGCTGATCAACTGCATGCAAGCGCACATGTACCACCGCATCGTTTCGGGCATCGACCCCAATGTTTGTGCACGATGCGGCTATGACTTGCGCGGCATCACCGCGATGCGATGCCCCGAATGCGGCACCCCGCGACTCCCGCCGCCTGTTGAGCCGATCACCGCCACGATCTAGAGATCACGACCTCAGGAGCTCTTGGACGGCTCGCCCTTGCTGGCGGCCTCTTCCTTCTCGCGCTTCTGCTGCTGCTCATAGACGACGTTGAACCGCTTCTCCATCGCCTTCAGCGAGAACGGCGAGTTCTCAATGGTGGGGTTCAGCTCTTCGCGGATCATCGATTGCAGAAGCCCGCCGTGCTGCTGGCGATACCGCTCGGCCGTCACCGGTGAGAGCTTCTTGATCCGGTACACCGCCACGCCCAGCGCCTTGTCGACCGCCACACTTCCGGTGCGCTTCGCGGCGTCGATCGTCGAGATATCCACCGTCGGGTCCAGCGGATCGGCCATCGCCGTCACCGCGTCGCGGAATGCGGCGGTGTCCAGCACGCGATCCATCGCCATCACGCGCTTGCGGCTGACGGTGGCCTGCTGCACGCGCAGCGTGATCGCCGCGTCGCCGGTCGCACCTTCGGGTGCCTTGGTGAGCACCTCAAAGCCCTGGGCGTTGACCAGATTGACCATCGCCGACTGCTCGGCCTTGATCTTCTGATACGCCGCCAGACGCTTCAGATCCTTGATGATCTGCGGCTTGATCTCGTCCATCGTGTCCGGCGGTGAGCTCTTGCGAGCGTCGAGCACCGTGAAGAAGTAGCGGTTTCCTGCGTTGTCCGTCAGCGGCTCGCCGCTGGCGATGCCGACCTGCACGACGTAGTCGTTATCACCGGCGATCTCACGCACGCCGAAGATCACGTCGGAGGCGCGTTCCAGAGCCGACCCGCGGCGAAGGAAGGCCTGCCCGATGCCCTCAGACCGCTCAATGTCGGGACGTTCAACCCACGCCTGATCTCGCACGACCACCGACGGCGGCGGCAGGGTGATTTTGTACGCTTCCGCGACGCGCTCGGCGACGAGCGTCCGCAGAGACTCCAGCCGAAGCATCTTCGTCGACCAATCCGCGCTGAGCTTGTGGTACTGCCCGTCGGCGTCAAGGGTGCGAAGGCCCTTGCCGATCTCGGCGCGGATCACCTGGGTGGCGGTGGTCATGACGCGATCGGCGAGCTCGTTGCGCACCGCGTCGGCGATGCGTGCCCGCTCATCTTCGATCTTCATGCCCTCGGGCGGGCTGCCGGTGGGGAAACGCTTGAGCAGTCGCTTCTCGACCTCGATCGGATCGACGGCGACCGCGCCCTCGACCAGCCGACGATCCAGCGTCAGCCATTCAATCTTCACGCGCTCCGGCAGGGTGTACCCGATGCCGAAGTCGCCCTCGCCCTTGTTGGTGGATTTAAACTTTTCATAGTGCGCCGCGATCGCCGCAGCGTCGGGCTCGGGAATCGAGCTGGCCTCTCGATCGGCGGGCACGAGCACATAGTCGGCGTCCACCGCGTCGTCGAACTTGCGCACGGTGCTGACCAGCCGGCGATCGCTGAAACGCATCGACGAGGCATAGGCATTCTGCATGCGCAGCACGCCGCGCAGCTTTGCCAGTCCGATTAGCACTTGATCCTCGGTCATGCGGCTCTCGCCAGCGACGCGCGGCAAGCTGGTCGTCATGCTGTCAACGATCGTGATGCGTGTCGCCTCGATGTCCTGGGGGTTGGCAAAGAACTGTCCTCGGCGACGGGCAGCATTTGTGGCCAGCATCTCGGCGAGGTCCGCCGCGAGTTCGCCGATGTACTCGCGCCCGTCCTGAACGCCGCCCACAAGCCCGGCCCGCTCGGCCTCTCGGCTGAGCAGAATCCAGTGGATGTCATTGTCACCGGCGCCGATGAGCGGGAGCATCTCCTGTCGGCCCAGCAGACGCCCGATGGCGTGATACTCCGCCGCAAGCTTGCCATACTGCTCGGGCCCGTACTTCTCACCATCGACGCGCATGATCGTGCCGCCGATCATGCCGCGACGGGAGAGTTCTGTCAGCGTGCCTTGCAGCAGGAACGCGACCATCAGCAGGCAGCCGCCGACGACCAGGATGTACGTGTTGTACTTGCGAAGCCACTTCAGCATGGGCGAGCTCTTGCAGCGGATCGGCCCCGCACGCGGGGCCCGGGTGTCAAGTCCAGAGTCACGACTGATCAGTCTACCGACCGTGAAACAAACGGGGCCGAGTGATACAAACACCCGGCCCCAACGGTCAGCAACTGTCCATCGGCCAGTTCTTCGGCCTGGGGCCAAGGATCAGCGATAGAACTCGATGATCAGGTTCGGGTTCACGTCAAACGGAATCTGGTCAGAGGTGGGCAGCGCGACGATCTTGATCGTCAGCTCGCCCGGGTTGAAGTCGATCCACCCCGGAACTTCGTGCCCGGAGAGAGACTCCATCGCCTCGCGCACCATCTTCTGGATCTTCGGCTTGAGCGTGATCGCGTCGTTGACCTCGACCGAGTAGCTCGGGCGGTCGGTCTTGCGGTTGTTCACCAGCACGTGCCCGTGGGCGACGAGCTGACGGGCCGCCCAGATCGTCCGGGCCATGCCGGCGCGACGGACGACGTTGTCAAGTCGACGCTCGAGCAGACGCAGCAGCATCTCGCCGCGGTTGCCCGGCAGGCGACCGGCTTCGTCAACATACCGGCGGAACTGCTTCTCCAGCACGTGATAGTGGTGGCGGAGCTTCTGCTTTTCGTTCAGACGCACGCCGTAGTCGCGCAGACGACGGCCGCGGAACCCGTGCATGCCGGGGGGCGTCAGAGTGCGCTTGGACGTGTGCTTCGGCACATCCTCAATGGGGGTGCCGATGCGACGGGACAACTTGAGCTTGGGACCGGTGTACCGGGCCATACGAATACCTTTCTTCCGTCTGCCGAGGGTCGAAAACGACCTTCGGTGTGCCCGCCCGCAACTCTGATGAGTGGGGCGAACGACCTGTTGCGCCGGAGTCCCGCGGCTGCGGACCGGCCTGATGCAAAGATCCGGGCATCACGCTGATGTCGGGTCAAGATGGTTGGCAGGGAAGTGGTCGGGGTCAAGTGCAGCCATCGCCTTCACAACAACCGGCACGGGGCATGTCGGGGGAGTTTGGCCCGGTCCGCCACATACGCGAGCGAGTTCTCCGTAAGACATGAACAGGGGAGGCACGGCGTAGGCCATGCCTCCCCTCTGCTTGAGCGCTGATCGGAACAACACACGATCAACGCGAAGTCCGTCGGCGACGCCCACCGGCCAAGATCATCAGGCCAAGGATCCCCGCCGTGCCCGGTGCGGGCACGAGTGACTCCTGAACCCAATCGATCGCCGCATCGTGTTCGGCCTCGGTCAGCCCATAGTTGAACGCAATCCAGAACGGTCGGCTGGTCAGTTGGCCGGTGGTCAGTTCCAGCTCGGCAAGGTAGATCCCCTGGCCGGTCCCTGCGGTGGCACCGTTCAAGAGCCACTCAAAGTGGAAGTCATCCGAGAGGAGCCAGGAGTACCCGGCGACGGGCGTGTCGGTGGCCGGGGTATTGATGAACGGCTGGCCGAGGTCGGGCAGGCCGGTGCCCATGGTGGTCGTGGTTGAGACGAACGCGCTGCCATTCCACTGGCGCAAGGCCTTGCGAATGGTGAACTGAAAGCTCTGGCCCAGAAGGAGCGGGTCGCGCGAGGCGTAGCCGGGTTCATCGATGCGAACGTCGTTGGTGATCGCGTTGAAATCAAGGTCGGCACCAAACACACGCTGCTCCAGATCGCCGAAGTTCTGATTAGGCGGCTCGCCAACCACGGCTCCGGTGCGCAACTCGCCCTGCACAAGAGTGACTTGAATATCGTCACCATCGGCAAGTGCCGCGGGCGAAACACCCGCCACCACCATGCCAAGCGTCATCAAACCAACTCGAATATTCATGCTGCACACCTCCTGAAAACCAACTCACGGAAGCCCCGGCGATACACATGTGCTGAGGCGAGATTGTCGAACGTGTTCTTCCCAGCTCAGGGTGGTCACGCGCACCCGGCGAACCAGGTGTTCAGAAACAGAAAGATGTCCTGGACGTTCACGCCGTCGCCGTCCAGATCGGTGCGGACATCACCGGCGAACCAGGCGTTCAGGAATGCGAAGACGTCCTGAACGGTCGCATCTCCGGAGCCATCAAAGTCGGCGGCGCACGGGCAGAGTGAGACTGTCGTGCCCGAAGAGTTGGCGCCTCGCGCGATCAGATACGCGATGCAGTCGGCCTGTTCCTGTGCGGGTGCATTCTGGCTGAAGACCACCCAGAACGGCTCGCTGGGCAAAGGGCTGGTGGCCATGGGTGATCCGACCCAGGCCGTCATCTCAAGGACATATACGCCGCTGCCAAACGGCGTTCCGAGGGCGAACGCACCGTGCTCGTGAAATCCGCCGTCGGTCGGATCGGTGAATCCGAGCGTGACGCTCGGACCGGTGCCAGAAGGCGGATCGACCGTTGGCGAGACGGCGCTGATTCCGAGCTTGGTCAGGGTGATGCGCTCGGTCGGGATCGTGCACAGGTTGCCGCCGGACCATTTTCGCACGGCGCGATTGATGCTGACTCCGGTCGTTGCTCCGGTAAAGAACGCCTCGGGGATGGCATTGAAGCCAGGGTTGGTGGTCCGATTGACGAATCCGGTGTCGGCAAAGCGAGCCGGAAACACGCGAGCCGGGAAGGCCGACAGTCCCGACGCGCCTCCGGTCCGCACGACGTCGCCGGAGGGCAGGTCTCGAAACAGAATGACGTCTCCCTGGTGCAACTGTCCCGCGGCCGATCCCGCTGCAAACAGCACGGAAGTGGTCGCCAGCAGTGCCATCAGAATGTGTCCAGAAGTCGACATGGATTTCCTCAAGGAGTGGGGCGTTTCAGCGTGCGTATTCCGGCCAGAACTTGTTGTCATACAGCGTTCGATAGACCTGCTTGAAGCTGAGCGTGCGAGCGCTGCCGTCGAGGAACCCGTAGTTGCTCCGCGACTCGGTCGTCACCGGTGCCGAGGGCCCGCGCGGGTCGTGCGCGCCGACATCCATCTGCGTCGCGGCAAGCCCCGGGGCGTTCTCGTTGCCGAACTCGTCCCAGGTGTGCGCGTCCACGTGGTCGCTCGTGGCAAAGGGGGCGCTCTCAGGCGTCAGCCCCTGCGCGATCATCAGAAAGTGCACCGTCTGATCGGGTCTGGGCACACGAGACAGACGCTCCCACGGCCCGGCAAACCGTCCGGTACGAGGATCGATCACCGATGGTCTTGCAAACCTCGTCAGAAAGTTGTTGAGCCCATAGCTCGTCCACCGCGGAATGATCGCTGGCGGATTTGCCGAGGTGATGGTGCCGTCGGCAACCCCTGCGAGGACATCGGAGAGCGCCGGCCCATCACTCTGACCGCCCTGCGACTTTGGCCAAAGCGGGCTGCGATCCACCGGCGAACGGAGAGCGATCGCCTTGTCGCTGTAGGTTCCCAGCGCGATCGGCCACGATCGTGTCAGAACATTCAGCCCGCCATGCGCCAGGCCCGCATCCACGAACAACTCCTTGTTGTCGTTCAAGTACAGCGTGTGGGCCACCTCAAGCTGTCGGACGTTGCTGAGGCAGACCACGGTGCGAGCCGCGGCCCGGGCTTTGCCAAGCGAAGGCAGCAGCAAACCGACGAGCAAGGCGATGATCGCGATGACCACGAGCAGCTCGATGAGCGTAAATCCCAAGCGATCGGCGGAGCTGTGGCGCGGCGTCGGGTGCACAGGTGCAACAGCGTTGCACAAATCTGGACGGGTGTCAAGCTATGTGCCATTGATTTGCATGAAGATTTCCACACCCGGTGAGCAAAGTTGGGCCGACCTGTCGTGCCGAGTCCCTATCCTCTTCATACCGCCATGCGATCACCACTCTCACTCCCCGTGCTGACCTCTCCACCGATCGCACGCCGAAGCGTGGACGACGCCTATGAGAAGAAGGAAAAGTGCGGCGTAGTCGGCATCTGGGGCGGGCCTGAGGTCGCGGTCTTGACCTATCTGGGCATGTACGCCCAGCAGCACCGCGGGCAGGAATCGGCCGGGATCGCTGTGAGCAATGGGCGGAAGATCTATGGGCACACGGGCATGGGCCTTGTTCCCGAGATTTTCAACCGCAACGTGCTTGCCGACCTTGAAGCCGCTTCCAAACCCACGGCCGCGACTCGCCCTGAAAGTGGGGGGGTGGCCAACGGGAGTGCCTACACCCGTTCGTGTGGGGCGATCGGGCACAACCGCTATTCGACCGCCGGCGGATCGATGATCTGCAACGCCCAGCCGCTGGTGGAAAACTATGTCGGCGGGCAAGTGGCCATTGCACACAACGGCAACCTGATCAACGCGCTTGCCCTCCGCGGGCGGTTCGAGGCGGCGGGCCACTTGTTTCACACCACCAGCGACACCGAGGTGATCATCCACCTGTTCGCTTCGCCCGAGCAGCAGAAAGCCGTGGACCCTCTCGCCGCAACGCTGCGTCAACTTGAGGGCGCGTACAGCGTGCTGCTGCTGTTCCCGGATCGCATCGAGGCGGCCCGCGATCCGTGGGGATGGCGCCCGCTGGTGCTTGGCAAGCTGCCGGATGGTCGCCACGTGGTCGCCAGTGAAACGGTCGCGCTCGATGTCGTCGGAGCTGCATTCGTGCGCGAGGTCGAGCCGGGCGAGATCGTGACGCTCTCGGATGCCGGCGTGAGCAGCCGCCGATTTGCCGATCCCGCGCCGCGCCTGGCCAAGTGTGTGTTTGAGCACGTCTACTTCGCCAATCCATCGAGCACAGTCTTCGGCCAGAACGTACAGATGGTCCGCGAGGCCCTCGGCGAGCGGCTGGCGGTCGAAGCACCGGTGGATGTGGATTACATCATGCCCATGCCCGACTCGGGCCGTTCCGCGGCGACGGGGTATGCGCGGGCCAGCGGAATTCCCTATCGCGAGGGGATTGTTCCAAATCGCTACGTGGGCCGCACGTTCATCAAGCCGACGCAGACCGAGCGCCAGGCGGCAGTGAAGCTGAAGCTGAATGTGATCCGCGACATCGTCGCGGGACGCAAGCTGGTGGTGGTCGACGACTCGATCGTGCGCGGCACCACGACGCAGGTGAAGATGAACCAGCTCCGCGAGGCGGGGGCCAAGGAGATTCACCTCCGGATCAGTTGCCCGCCGATCCGCCATCCGTGCTATTTCGGCGTCGACTTTGCCAGCCGAGACCAGCTCATCGCGCACCAGAAGACCGTCGAAGAGATCCGAGTCTTCCTGGGCGTCGACTCGCTGCACTATCTGTCGCTGGAGGGCCTGCTCTCGTGCGTCAACGCGCCCAAGAGCGACTGGTGCACGGCGTGTTACACGGGCCAGTATCCACTCGACCCGGATTACCCGATCACCGGCGAAGTTGCGACAAGCCAGTTGCAGATGTTCTGATGGCTCATCCGAGGCCCGCGGCGCAAGCCCGGGCACGATTCGCGACGGACATCAAACGTGCCCGGACCTGCGCACCGGGCCTGTGATGTACCATTGGACATGCACTCAACTCTGCGGCACCTTGCTACGGCGGCCATCATGACCACCCTTGCCAACCTGGGCACGATCGCGAGCGCGGGCGAACTTCCGCGAGCATCGCGATCAGAGGTCTATGCCCCGCGAGCCATGGCCGCGACGGCTCATCCGCTGGCGACGCAGGCCGCGCTCGAAGTCATGCGTGATGGAGGGAGCGCCATGGATGGTGCGATCGCCGCCAACGCGTGCCTCGGGCTGATGGAACCCACCGGCTGCGGCGTGGGTGGCGACTTGTTCGCGATCGTCTGGGATCCAGAGTCCAAGACGCTCCACGGCTACAACGGCTCGGGCCGATCGCCCAAGGGGCTCACGCTCGAAGAACTCCGGCGCGTGCTCATCGAGCGCGGGCACCCGGAGATTCCTCGGACGGGCGGGCTCGCCGTGACGGTGCCCGGGTGTGTGGATGGGTGGTTCGCGTTGCATGAGCGATTCGGCGCGGCGACGATGGAGCGCGTTCTCGCGCCGGCGATTCACTATGCACGCGAGGGTTTTCCGGTGACGCCTCGGATCGCCGAGGCGTGGGCGATCAGCGCGAAGCGGTTTGACGCCATGCCGGGCTTTGTCGAGCAGTTCACCATGCGATCACAAGGTGGGGCCGCCCGGGCTCCGCTTGCCGGCGAGATCTGGAAGAATCTTCCCCTGGGGGATCTCTACGAGCGGCTTGCGCACGAGGGACGCGGCGCGTTCTATGTTGGCCCGACGGCGGCGGCAATCGTTGAGTCCGTCAATGCGCAGGGCGGGTTTCTCACCCTGGACGATCTCGCCACGCACACCGGCGAGTGGGTGCAGCCGGTGAGCGCGAGCTATCGCGGATACGACGTGTGGGAGCTGCCGCCCAATGGCCAGGGGATCGCCGCGCTGCAGATCCTCAAGATCATGGAGGGTTTCGATGTGCGGGCGATGGGGTGGGGAAGCGCGCGATATGTGCACCACTTTGTCGAAGCGAAGAAGCTGGCGTTCGAAGATCGCGCCCGCTTCTACGCCGACCCGGAGTTCAGCAAGACGCCCGTCGATCGGCTGATCAGCGGGGATTACGCGGCGAGCCGTCGCGCCCGGATCAATCCCGATCGCGCCGCCAGAAGCGTCGAGCCCGGCGTGATTCCCGGTGGTGCGGACACGACCTATCTCACCGTTGCGGATGAAAAGGGCATGATGGTCTCGCTCATCCAATCCAACTATCGCGGCATGGGCAGCGGCGTGATCCCCAAGGACGACGCGGGCGTGCACGGGTTCATGCTGCAGAACCGCGGCGAGCAGTTCGCGCTCGTAGATGGTCACCCCAACGTCTTCGCGCCGGGCAAGAGGCCGTTCCACACAATCATCCCGGCGTTCATCACCAGGAATGGTGAGCCGTGGATCAGCTTCGGCGTCATGGGCGGAGCCATGCAGCCGCAGGGCCACGCGCAGATCTTGATGAACCTCATCGACTTCGGCATGACGCTGCAGCAAGCCGGCGATGCCCCGCGGATACACCACGACGGCTCAACCGAGCCGCAGGGCGGCGTCCGAGCGATGGCCGACGGCGGAGTGCTGAACCTCGAACCCGGATTTCCTGCGTCCACGCTCGAAGCGCTCGTGAAGATGGGACACACGATCAAGCAGGCCGACACGCCGATCTTTGGCGGGTATCAGGCGATCATGCGTGATCCGAAGACCAGGGTGTACTGCGGCGCGAGCGAATCTCGGAAAGATGGACACGCGGCGGGGTACTAGCCGCTCAGGAAACGCCTATTCACCACTCGCCGAAGGCAACGGTTGCTCGCAGATCGCATGCGCTTAGGCTTGAAAGTCATGGCTGCCCCCACGCTCACCCTCGCCCATTCCCCCGACCCCGATGATGTGTACATGTGGTGGCCCATCACGGGCATGATCGATCCGCCGGCGGACCCTCAGGCGATCGTGGCGGCTCGCGTCTATAGCCCGCCGGAGATCGACACGCAGGGGATCAAGTTTCAGTCGATCGCCGCGGACATCGCCGCTCTCAATCGGCGTGCCGTGGCGCGGGGCGATCTGGACATCACGGCGATTAGCATCAACGGCTATGCGCACGTTCGAGATCGCTACCAGCTCACCAGCTTCGGTTCCTCGATGGGCTTCGGTTATGGCCCGAAAGTCGTGGCGCGGAGCGATCGGTCCGCCGACCTTGCGGACCTCTTCTCGTCAGACGCGATCATCGCGATTCCCGGCGTCCAGACCACGGCGTATCTGCTCTTGTGCATGATGCTCGGCGAGCGGCACGCCCGCGTCCGCACCGTTGAGATGCCGTTTGATCAGATTCTTGACGCCGTCGCATCCCGCCGCGGCGGCGTGACGCACGGCTTGCTCATCCACCAATCGCAACTGACCTTCGCCGATCTCGGGTTGCATCTGATCGCCGATGTCGGCGACTGGTGGCTGAAGCGCACCGGGCTGCCCCTTCCCCTCGGCGGCAACGCTGTGCGCCGAGACCTGGATGCCCGCTTTGGTTCAGGATTCACCGCGCGTGTCGTCGATCTGCTCTACGCCTCGCTTGAGCACGCGCGGCGGCACCACGAGCGTTCGCTGGAGTACTGCATGCGCTTCGCCCCGGAACTCACGCGCGAGCGGGCCGAGAAGTACATCCAGATGTACGTGAGCGATCTGACCATCGATGCCGGCGAGGTCGGGCGTTCGGCGATCCAGCGACTGCTGGATGAGGGCTCCGCGCTAGGGCTTTGCCCAGTCCCCGGAGTGGTCAGTCTGCTTCAACCGAGCTCAGGATTCTCCCGATAATCCGGGCAAGTTGGGTGAGTTGGCCCGAGAATCAGCCAGATTGGCCCGTGTCGACTGGACGGGAGTATTTTGGGAGTCAGAGTAATGGACCTCTGCATCCGATGGGTGCGGCATGTCGTATCGGATGGTGTCTGGAGCCCGGGCGTTCTGCAATGGGCATGCCTCGATTGCGGTGGTTACAAAGTCTTTAGCCGTGGAGTGTGTCTGTGGGGCAGAGTGCTCAGAAGCAGCGTCGATACGCGGAAGTCGCTTGGGTGGCGTTGATTGCGCTGGCCGTGGTGGGAATCGCCTTCGGCACCCAGCCGCTGCAATCACGCAAAGTGAATTTTTTCAATGCCGGCACGCAGCCATTGCAACTGACCGCGCCGCTCATCGATCCGCTGCAGTGCAGCTTCTGCCATGGCGGATATGACGACGAGAACGAGCCGTATTACAAGTGGACGCACTCGATGATGGCTCAGTCGGGGCGTGATCCGATCTTCTACGCGGCATTGGCGATTGCCGAGCAGGATGCGTCGTATGTGGGTGAGGCCTGTTTGCGGTGCCACACGCCTTCGACTTGGGTGCGCGGGCGGGTGAAGTTTGACAACGACGACCAGAGCCCTGAGTTCGGCAAGACGCTGCCGCTGACTGATGCCGATCAGCTCGGCGTGTCATGCTCGATCTGCCACCGAATGGTGGACCCGGTCTATCAACCGGGCGTAAGCCCTGGGGCCGATGCGGCGATTCTTTCGGGGCTGACGACGGGTGTGCCGCTGAATCCGCACAACGCGAACTTTATTCTTGATCCCGAGGATCGTCGGCGCGGGCCGTTTGATCTGGATAGTGATTGGCAGGCCGCGGGGCTCGGGCCATTCCCGGGATTCCATGATTGGTTCCAGTCGCCGTTCCACACATCGTCACGGATGTGCGCGACGTGCCATGAGGTCTCGACGCCGCACTTCAAGTGGGATCCGCAGGACAATCGGTACGCGCTGATCGGCCAGACCGAGCAGCCGCAGTCGGACAAGTACAACCAGTTTCCCGAGCAGCGGACGTTCAGCGAGTGGGGGACGAGTCTGTTTGCGATCGGTCCTGTGAATCTGAACGGCCGGTTCGGAAACCGGACGTCGGTGTCAAGCTGCCAGGATTGCCATATGCCCAAGGCCACAGGCCAGGGGTGTGCGCTCGAGCCGCCCACGCGAACCAATCTGCCTCGGCACGAGTTCGCCGGTGCGAACTCCTGGGTGCTGAGGGCGATCAACTTCCTGTATCCGCAGACCGTCACCGGCATGAATGACATGGGCGTGGACGAGTCGATCGCTCGCAACGTGGCGATGCTCCAGGCCGCGAGCGATCTGCAGCTTAATCGCTCGGGTGCCACGCTCACGGCACGGATCATCAACTTCAGCGGTCACAAGCTGCCGACCGGCTATACCGAGGGTCGGCGGATGTGGATTAACGTTCAGTTCAAGAATGCGGCGGGCCAGGTGATCGCCGAGCGTGGCGCGTATGACTTCGCCACAGCGGTGCTGACCGAGAACGACACCAAGGTGTACGAAGCCAAGCTCGGCCCCGATGCGCAGCTCGCGGCCCAGGTTGGCACGGCCGCAGCTCCGACGTTCCGGCTGGCGATCAGCAACAAGATCTACAAGGACAACCGCATCCCGCCGATGGGCTTCAACAACGCCGCGGCGACTGCGGTGCAGGCGGGCCACGTGCCGCCCGGCCAATACGCCGACGGCCAGTACTGGGACGACACGCCGTTTGCCATCCCCGCGGGCGCACGCTCTGCAACGGTGCGGGTGTATCACCAGACCACGACCAAGGAGTACATCGAGTTCCTCCGCGACAACAACACGGACCCGAACCCGATGACCAACGAGGGCCAGATCGCGTACAACATGTGGGCGCAGTTTGGCAAGAGCACTCCGGTGGTGCTCGATGAGCAGTCGATCACGCTGGCCTGCCCATGTGACTGGAACGCGAACGGTCAGATCGACGTGCCGGACATCTTCCAGTTCCTCAACGATTGGTTCGCGAGTAACGCCGACTTCAACGGCGACGGCTCCAGCACTGTCAGCGATATCTTCGACTTCCTGAACTGCTGGTTCGCAAACTGTGCGTGAGATCGGTCAGCCGAGCTTGGCCCGCAGCATCGCGCGGGCCTCTTCAGTCGCGAGCACGTCGGCGGAGACCTTGGCGCTCCGCCGAGCCAGCTCAAGGTCAGTCGACCCGTCGATTGAGTTGAGCAAGTTCTTAGTCGCACGGAGCGCGCCCGGCGCGCCCGCCAGCAGCTTCTCGGCGAGCGATTGCGTCGCCGCGTCAAGACCGTCGCGGCTCTCCACGCATTCGGTGACCAGCCCAAGCTGATGTGCCTCGGTTCCGGACATGAGCCCGCCGCGGAGGAGCATGGCGCGTGCCTTGCCCGCGCCGAGCTTGCGCACGAGCCACGGCGCGACTACCGCGGGGCAGACGCCCAGATCGACTTCCGGGAAGCCCATCTTGCTGTCGGCATGGGTGATCGCGAAATCGCACACGGTCACAAGCCCGCAGCCGCCGCCGATTGCGGCACCGTTGACCGAGGCGATCGTGACCGCCGGCAATGTTCGCAACTTGATCGACGCCTCAGCAAGTGAAGCGAGCAATGTCAGCGGCGCATCGGGATCGCCCAAAACCTGCTTCAAGTCCATCCCCGCGCAGAACGCGCGGCCGGCACCGGTGACGATCACCACGTGCGGCTCCGGGCTGCTGCGGGCGCGATCGTGCAGGCGATCCAGTACGCCATGCAGATCGGTGAGCAGATCGAGCGAGAGCGCGTTGCGCTGCTCGGGGCGATTGAGCGTGATGGTGGCGAGCGGACCGGTGATGGTGAGCGTGGCGAGTGACATGGCGTCCAAAAAGTAAGCGTGCAGAACAGATTCAGGACTTCCAAAGAGCGGCGAGCCGCTGGCGTTCTTCGGGGCTGCCGACCAGCGTGAGCGAGGTGTGCAGAGCAAGTTCCGCCGCGTCGTGCGCGGGTGTGAGTTCGTTCAGCCATCGCTTGGTCGCCACGATCCCGCAGCGCGGCTTGCTCGCAAGATGCTCGGCGACCGCCATGGCCCGATCCCGCACCTTGCCGGCATCTTCGATGCACTCATGGGCAAGCCCAAGCCGATACGCGTCCCACCCGGTAATCAGCGTGGGGTTCAACAGCAACTCTCGCGCTCGGCCGAATCCGACACCTTGAGCGAGCCACGGACCGCTGACGGCGGGCGAGATGCCCAGCCGCACAACCGGATAGCCGATCTTGGCCTCGTGGTGTGTGATGACCACGTCGGCCCCGCCCAGTAGCGCACAACCGCCCGCGATTGCGGCTCCGTGGGCCGCGATGACGATCGGTGCCGCACACTCACGCATGGTTCGAATCACCTGGGCGAGCCCATCCAGCAGCAGCCCGAGCGCATCAGAGTTATCGCGGCAGAGCGAGAGATCGAATCCCGAGCAGAACGCCGCCCCCGCGCCATCGAGCACGATCGCGCCGACCGCTGGCGAGGAGTCGCCCACGGTCGCACCGCCATCAAGGGTGCGAAGATGCTCCCGCACCTCCGCCAGCATCGTCGGCGTGAACGCGTTCTTCTTGTCTGGCCGATCGATGGTGATTCGGCCGATGCGGGTGCCCGCGTGCTCGCGTGTGGAGATGGTGATCATGGTGTTTCCAACCCTCGACGCCGCTGATTGCGCGACAACATGTTTTGCGAACAGTGGAGTCTAAGGCACCCGAGCCCTCGCCTCGGCGACAATTCGCCGAGCAAAATCGGCCGCATCGACGACCTTGTCAAGATCGACGCCGGTTTCAAACCCCGCGTCATGAATCGTCTTGACGAGTGTCTCCGTCGCGATGTTGCCGGGGGCTCGCTTGCCAGGCGTTGATGCATATGGGCACCCGCCCAATCCCGCCACCGACCCGTCAAACGATCGCACGCCCAGATTCAGCGCGGCGACCACACATTCCGCGGCCCGTCCGAACGTGTCATGCAGATGCAACGTCATCCGCTCAGCGTTCCACCAACTCGGGCCGACTGCATCACGAACAGCATCAAGCATCGCGCCGAAGTTCTTCGGCGTGCCCGCGCCGATCGTGTCGCCAAGATCGATCTCATCCACACCGATCGCGATCAGTTGTCTCGCAACCCCAAGCACCTTCTCTGGCGCGATCGCACCTTCAAATGGACACGCGATCACGCACGACACGTATCCCCGCACTCGCAACCCGGCACCCTTGGCGGAGGCGATCACCGGCTTGAACCGCTCGATCGATTCCCCGATCGACGCGTTGGTGTTCTTCCGATTGAACGTCTCGCTGGCGGCTGTGAACACGCTCACTTTGTCCAACGGTGCCCGTCCGAGCTTTGCTGCAAGTTCGTGCAGCGACTGCATGCCCCGATCGTTCGGCACAAGCGCCGAGATCACGGTTCCCTGACCGCGTTCACCCCGTGCGGCGATGGCCCCAAGAACCTCCGCCGCATCCCCAAGCTGCGGCACCCACTTCGGCGACACAAAGCTCGTCACCTCCACTTCATCCACCCCGGTCTGGCAGCACAACTCGATCAGCCGGACCTTGTCCGCCGTCGGGATCACTCCCGGCTCATTCTGCAGCCCGTCTCGGGGACCAACTTCGGTGATGCGGACGCGTTCGGGCATGGAACATTCTACTGCCCGGCGGCACAACCACCGCGTGCCGACCGCCGTATAGACCACGAACGCTTCGGAATCCCGCGCACGGCGCGGCCGTCTCGGGTACCCTATCGATCCCCATGCAGATGGTTCCGACTTCGGACCATTTGTTCCGTTCGCGCTCGTCGCGAGCTCTCGGGGAGGCCAGTACGGAGTGGGGGATGTGGTGGGGGGGTGGGTGGGGCTGTCGATGCGCGTGGATTTCCACGTGTGCGCGATGGTCAGGAAGAGGGCCGGTCGATCCGACTTCGTTTCGGCGCCCTCGATTCGTCACTCTCGTTTCGGAAAACACCCCTCATGCTCGAAACACACGCGACCCTCGGCCAGTTGAGTTTTCTTCAAGACGTCGGCCTGCCATCATCACTGCTCGCCGCCGACTCGGCGTTTCTCGTCAGCTTCTACAAGCCGATCCTGATCCTGATCCCCTTCATGGTCTGGGGCTGGGTCGTCTCCAAGATCTATGACAAGCACGCGGCCCAGTTCTTTCTCCCGCGTCGCCCGTGGAACATGGTCCACCTCGGTATCGCCGCCGTCGCCCTCGGCGCGATGCTGCTCACGGGCATGGCCATGCCCGGAAACGAGGGCGGCTTCTGGGCCGGGTGGGCCATCGGCCTCGTACTGCTGATCGGCGACGGATTCCTCTATCCCCTCATCGCCAACAAGGACGAGAAGGTTCCCGAGAGCCGGCGCATCACCTTCCAGACCTTTCTCAAGCCCGATCCGACCAAGAACAAGGCCAAGGCGGTCAAGGGCCCGGCCCAGATCAAGTACAGCATCAAGGGTGCCGATGCCGCGGGCAAGTACAACAAGAACGTCGAGGTGCCCCAACCCGAAACTCCGGAGATGGAGCTGCGGGTCTCCGCCGAGACGATGTACGCCAAGGCCATCAAGTCTCGCGCCAGCCAGATTGAGATCACACCAGGCGGCAGCGACGGCTCGTACGCCGTGAAGTTCATGATCGACGGCGTGCTGCATCCCATCGAGACGATTCCGGGCCAGAACGCCGGTCGGATGATGGATTTCTTCAAGGGCGCGTGCGGGCTCGATCTCGCAGATCGTCGCCGCAAACTGCTGGGCAGTTGCGCCTTGGAAGAAGTCGGCACCGGGGCCAATCGTCACGTCCTGCGTGTCACCAGCATCGGCGCCCAGGGCGGCATGCGACTGACGATGCTCATCGACCCCGAGCAGGCCGTCACGCGAAAGCTCCCCGACCTTGGTCTCATCGAGCAGCAGGAGAAGGAACTCAAGGAGATCATCGAAGAGGGCAAGGGCGTGGTGCTCGTCGTCACGCCGCGTGATGGCGGCCGCACCACATCGATGTACACCATCATCCGCCAGCACGACGCCTACATCAACAACGTGCAGACCGTCGAACTCGAACCGCAGGCCCCGCTGGAAGGCGTGCGCGTGAACAAGTTTGACGCCACCGCCGAGGGTGGCGGCGCGGGCAACACCCCCGCCGGGTCTACGGGACCGGAGTTCAGCACGCTGGTGCGATCGATCCTCCGCCGCGATCCGCAGGTGGTCGGGATCACCGAGATGCCCGACCCCGCAACGGCCAAGGAGATATCCAAGGCCGATCATGAGCGCGTCCGCAGCTACCTCAGCTTCAATGCGTCCGATCCGATGACCGCGATCCAGGCATGGGTCAAAGCCGTCGGCGATCAGCGCATCGCCGGCGAAGCCCTGCACGGCGTGGTCTGCGGCAAGCTCGTTCGCAAGCTCTGCACCAACTGCCGAGTCGCCTATCCGCCCGCACCGGACATGCTGAAGAAACTCGGCATTCCCGAGGGCAAGGTCCAGCAGCTCTTCAAGAAGGGCGGACAGGTCCTCATCAAGAACAAGCCCGAAATCTGCCCCATGTGCCAGGGTCACGGCTACTACGGGCAGGAGGGGGTCTTCGAGATCTTCAAGCTGACCAAGGACGAACGCGACCTGATCGTTGCGGGCAACCTGACCGGTCTTCGTGCCGCGATCCGCAAGCGTTCGGTGCCCACGCTGCAGGCCGTCGCGCTCCGCAAAGCCGTCGATGGCACAACCAGTGTGGAAGAAGTCATGCGTGTGACCACCGAAGGCGGTCAGGGTGGGGCCTCGCCGCCGGCGGCCCCTGCGGCGAGTGCGGGCGCCAAGCCCCCATCACCCCCGGCTCAGGCCAAGGCCTGAACCTGCGATCCTCTCTTCTTCTCTTCGTCTCTCTTCAGCGTTCGTCGATTCGAGCCCCAGACACCGCCCGTAGTTTCGGATACACCCCATGGTCCTGAGTCTGATCGTCATCGCCATCGTCGGAGCCATCGCGTACATGTGGTCGGCGCGCGGCGCGTTCAGCGCGTTCCTGCACATGCTCTGCGTCATCGTGGCGGGCGCGCTCGCGTTCGCTTTCTGGGAGCCGCTGGCGATCGCCATGCTCTCGGGCACCGACTCTCCCACGCTCGTTGATCTGGGCTGGGGGCTGGCACTCGGGATGCCGTTTGCAATCATCCTGCTGGTGCTGCGCGTCGCGTGCGACAAGCTTGTGCCGGCCAATCTCGACTTTGATCAGGCGTTTAACGTTGTCGGTGGGCTTGTGTTTGGCGCGGTCTCGGGCACCATCACCGCCGGCATCCTCGTCATGAGCGTCGGGTACACGCGCCTTGAAACGCAGATCGCGAGTTTCCAGCCCATCAACTTCCAGCCCAACGGCTCGGTGGTCCGTGAGGGCGGCCTGCTCTATCCCGCCGATCGTCTGACCGCGTGGTTCTACTCCACGCTTTCCAACTCGACCCTCCTGCCGCCGGATGGCCGCAGTCTGGGCCGCCTGCGTCCGCAGCTTGCCGACGAGCACTGGATGCTCCGCATGAACTACGAAGAGGGCAAGAGCAAGAGCACGATCACCCCCGGCGCGTTCGAGGTCAAGGGCGCGTACAAGGTCACCCCCTCCGGCGATCCCGCGCAGTTGCTCTCGGATAGCTTCGACGCCGCCCGTAAGCAGACCGTCACCAACGTCGATGGCACGCCCGTCGATCCCGCTCAGAGCGAGCTTTTTGGCTATGTCGTGCGATTCTCGGCTGGGGCTCGCGAAGAGTCCGGTCGCATCGTCGTCGGCAACGCGCAGTTGCGTCTGGTTGTTCAGCCGAATCCCAATGACGAGTTCACCACGCTCGCCGTGCACCCCTTTGCCATGGTCTCTCAGGCCGCGGGCGACAAGCTGACGCTCGGTCGCTGGCGGTTTGATGCGCCGCGTGTGTTCGTCTCCTCCGTCGGCGGCCGCGATGATGCGCCGATGGCCTTTGAGTTCCTCGTCCCCAAGGGCTCCAAGCCCGTTGCGCTCTATGTCAAGGGCGTGCGCGTCGATGTCGATCCGGAGAAGATCAAGCCAACCGAGTTCGCGTCTACTCGAGATCGAGACACGCAGATCTCCTCCGGGGCGATCACCTCCGTGACCGGCCAGACCAAGTTCGACCGCTCCGCAGCGGTGCGCGTTCGGTCTGATCCGAGCGTTTCGGAATCCGCGATCCGTGTGACGAATCGGTTGCCGTACAACATCATCGTGCAGAAGGACACCCGCAAGAACCTTGAAATCGACGAGCAGCGTCGCATCAACGGGGGCGAGCTCAGCAAGTTCGGCAAGGACGACACCGCGCCCTTCGGCACCGACCAGCTCCTCCAGGTCAACCAGTTCTCTGTCAGCGATGACCAGCAGGTTGTTCAGGTCGTCGTCGACGGAGCCAACACCCAGTTCGGTTTTCTGGTGAGTGCCGCCGCCGGTGCCAGTGGGCGCCCCGTGCTCGTCGACAATCTTGGTCTTGAGTACTCGCCCACCGGATACGTCTATCAGAAGTCCGGCGAAACCTGGATCTACTTCAATCCCGGCGCCCCTATCCAGTCGCTCACCGATCGCGAGATGCCCACGCTCTCTCGCAGCCAGCCGGACCAAAAGCTCACTCTCATCTTCGTCGTCAGCAAGGGCGTCAAGATCAAGGAGTTCGGCATCGGCGCTCGAATCCTCGCCGACTTCAACCCACAGATCGAAGTCCGCTGATCGATCCACCACCGCACCTTCGAATGGCCCTGAAGTTTGAGATCATCGCCCGCGACGCCCACTCACGCGCTCGCGTGGGTCGCGTCGTCACACCGCACGGCGCGTTCGATACCCCCGCGTTCATGCCCGTCGGCACTCGCGGCTCTGTCAAGGGCATCTTCCCCGGCATCGTCGCGCAAATCGGTGCCCAGATCATCCTCGGCAACACCTACCACCTGCTTCTACGCCCCGGCCCAGAACTCATCCATCGCCGCGGCGGGCTTCAGAGGTTCACTGGCTGGGGCGGGCCCATGCTCACCGACTCCGGCGGCTACCAGGCCTATTCCATGGCCGGCATCAACACCATCAACGACGACGGCGTGACCTTCAAGTCCATCGTCGATGGCTCGATGATCACCATGACCCCCGAGTCGTCCATCGAGGTCCAGAACCAGCTTGGTGCCGACATCATCATGGCCTTCGACGATTGCCCGCCCAGCGTTGATCCCGAGGCTGGCCCGATCAACCAGACGCGACTGCGCCACGCCGCCCAGCGCGACGCTCTGGCCCAAGTTCGAGACCAAGCCGCCCGCCCGAACCTCAAAAAGAAATCCGCCACCTACGACCACGCCGCTCGGCTGAAACTCGCCAATGAGCGCACCGTCCGCTGGCTTGAACGCTGCAAAGCCCGTCACCACGCCTTGGGCGGCCACGACCAGCGAGCGCTCTTCGGCATCGTCCAGGGCGGCACCAACCCCGAAGAACGCTCCTGGTGTGCCGAGCGCATTGCCAACATCGAGCTCCCCGGCTATGCCATCGGCGGCGTCGCCGTGGGCGAACAATCCGATGACATCGCCCGCGTGGTCGCTCACACCGCACCCCTGCTGCCCGAGGCCAAACCCCGATACCTCATGGGCGTGGGCTATGAACGCGATCTCCTGGCGGCGGTTCTTTCTGGGGTCGACATGTTCGATTGCGTGTTGCCCACCCGAAATGGGCGGAACGCCAATGCATTCACTTCGACCGGTCAGATTCGGCTTCGCAATGCGAAGTTTGCGGAAGATGACCGCCCGATTGAGGTGGGTTGCGACTGTCCGGCATGCTCACCGGGCTCTTCATCGGGTTTCCCCTGGGCTTCTGCGCAGTCGCAACCGTTCTCACGCGCCTATATTCGCCATCTGTTCTTCGCCGAGGAGATGCTCGGGCCGATTCTTGTCAGCGTGCACAACCTTCGGCACTTCCAAAGGTTGATGGCGGACATCCGTCGCACGATTCCGTCTGGTGACTGGCAGGGCTTTTCGGCCCGTTGGCCCGTCGCCGCCCCCGGCTTGAGCGTGCTTGGCTGAGACCGTGCGATCGAACTTCCCAACACCACAGGAACCCTGTCTCCCATGACCGACTCGATGTTCTTGACCCTTGGACAGACCGCCAGCGACCAGATGATGACCGGCGGAGCCCCCGCCGCCGCTCCGGTTGCTGGCACCGCCGCACCCGGCACGGCGGCCCCCGCCGGTGCGCCGATGGCCCCGCAGGGTGGCGGGATGATGGGCATCCTCATCCCCCTCACGCTGTTCATGGTCGTGCTGATCTTCTTCCAGATCATGGGTCAGCGGCGTGACAAGAAGCGCCGCGACACGCTCATCTCCAGCTTGAAGCGCGGCGACAAGGTGCTCACGATTGGCGGGCAGCTCGGCATCGTCGAGCAGGTCAAAGACAACGAGGTCGTCCTGAAGGTCGACGAGTTTTCCAACGCGAAGGCCCGATTCACCAAGGCGGCCATCCAGCAAGTGCTGGAGAGCGGCCCCGGCGGCGACGCGCCCGCGATCGAGGTCAAGGCCTCAAACGACAAGTACGCCGCGGCTCGATAATCGAGCCGAACCTTTGGGGAGGTCGGCTTGGCGGGCCGATGAAACACACCCGGCTTTGGGCCGGACAAAATCGCTTCGTTCCTGTGCACACTCGCTAGCGCATTCTGATTCCTACAGCTTGAGCCGCTCATGTCCAATCTTGTTCGAAACGCACTGATTCTCCTGGCCTGCCTCGCCCTGTCGATCTGGGCGATCGTGCCTCCCGAGGCCAAACTCCGCCGGGGCAAGGATCTCGCCGGCGGTGCCACGCTCGTCTATGAGGTCTTCATCCAGGCAACCGACCCACCGGACACGCTCGCCAAGGTGCTGTCCAACCTCAAGGAGCGACTGGACCCCAAAGGCGTGCTGGACCTGCTGATCACGCCCCAGGGCGCGAATCGGCTGGAGATCTCCATGCCGCTGCCCTCGACCAAGGTCAAGGGGCTCCAGGCGGAGTTTGAGTCCAAGCTCAAGTCCGTCACCACGACAACTCTGACTCGGGACAATCTCGAGCGGATCGCAGTCCTTCCCGAGCCGACGCGTACGGATGAGTTCAAGAAGTTCGCCGGGGGCGACTCGGCGCGTCTTGATCGTCTGACCAAGGCCGGGTCTGACTTTTCCGCCACGCTCGCGTCTCGCGCGAAGTTCGACGCGGTCAAGGCCGAGATCACCGTTCTCGAAGACAAAATCCGCAACGCCGGCGGCGACCTTGCTACCGACCCGCTGGCCCAGGGCTTCCGCGACGCACTCAAGATCAAGAACGAAGAACTCGGTCGTCTGACGCGAGATGCCGGCAAAACGCTCGTGACCTACGAGGCTTCGCTCGCCAGCGCGCTCTCGATCGGGCTGAACCCCGGCGACCTCCGCCGGGCGCTCTCGCTCTCCGATAAGGAGTTCCGCCTTCGCAAGAAAGACGGCACCGTTGCCACGCTCGACAGCCCCCGCAAGCGGGCTCTGGACGAGATCTTCACCCGCTACCCGGACCAGAAGCCCGCAGTCGAAGCGGCTCTGAAGTCCTGGGGCGAGTATCAGGCCGAGCGCCGCTCGCTGGATGATCCGGAAGACGTCGTCCGCATTCTCCGCGGCTCGGGCGTGCTGGATTTCCGCATCACCGTGACGCCCGGCGAACTGATGAACGAGGGCGAGCTGCGTGATCAGCTCCGTGCGGGCGGCATGCGCAACGTCAAGTCCGACGAGGCCCGCTTCTACAAAGTCAATCGCATCGAGTCTTGGGTTGAGACCGTTGAAGACCTCGACGCCCTCAAGGTCTCCGCGGCCGCATTCTTCCTTCGCCGCGGGCTCATCGCCGAGGAGTACAAGGGCGAGTACTACGTCATGTGCTGGGACAAGCGCGGCCTGCGCCTGACCAAGGACGATGGCGAAAACTGGCAGGTCGCCCGCGCCTTCCCCGGCAGCGACCAGATCGGCCGCCCGGCCATCGACTTTCAGATGAACCCCGTCGGCGCCGAAAAGCTCGGTGAACTGACCGGCCGCCACGTCGGCCGCCAGATGGCCGTGCTGCTGGATGACCAGGTCTATACCGCCCCGACGCTGCAGAGCAAGATCAGCGGGCAGGGCCAGATCTCCGGCGCGTTCTCGCAATCAGAAATCGACTACGTGGTGCGTGTGCTGAATGCGGGTTCGATGGCCGCAAAGCTCAGCCCCGAGCCGATCTCTCGCAGCATCATCGGCCCCAGTCTGGGCGCCGACAATCTGAAGAAGGGCATGAGCGCCGCGATCATCGCGTTCATCGCGGTGGGCGTGTTCATCGTCGGGTACTACTTCCTCTGCGGCACGATCGCGATGCTCGCGCTGGTCTTCAACGCCATCCTCATCGTTGCGGCGATGTCCCTGAACCAGGCGGCGTTCACGCTGCCCGGGATCGCGGGCATCATCCTGACCTTCGGTCAGGCCGTTGACGCCAACGTGCTCGTCTATGAACGCATGCGGGAAGAGTTCAACAACGGGCATGATCTGCGAACCGCCGTTCGCCTCGGCTTCCACCGCGCCATGAGTGCGATCGTCGACGGCAACGTCACGGCCCTCATCGTCTGCGTCGTCCTCGGCGTCACGGGCACCCAGGAAATCAAGGGCTTCGCCCTCACCCTGGGCATCGGCACCGTGACCACCCTCTTTGCCCAGCTCTTCTTCTCACGGTTCATCTTTGCCCTGCTTGTCGACAAGCTGCACATGCGATCTGCCCGCATGCTGCCGATGATCAACAACAACTGGCTCGGCAATCGCCTCGTCCCCAACATCGATTGGATGAGCTTCCGTCGCCTCTCCTATGTCATCTCGATCGCCCTTACCGGCGTCGGCGTCTTCTTCCTGTTCTACAAGGGCAAGGAACTCCTCGGCACCGAGTTCCGCGGCGGCACCTCCGCCACGCTGGTCTTCAAGGCCGATCCCTCGGCCGCGCCACCAGCACCGGGTGAAGAGCCCCGGCGGCTCACCATGAAGCGCGGCGAAGTTGAAGACAAGGTCAAAGCCATCGCCTCAAGCGGCCCTTCCGAGCTGAAGAACTTCAGCTTCGCCGAGGTCATCGCCGTCAATCCGGCAGGCGATGGCGTGACTTCCAGCACATTCACCGTCAAGGTCCTGCCGCTGACCGACAACGAGGGTCAGTCCGACGCTCCGACCGTGCAGAAAGCGCTCATCGACGCGTTCGCCGACAAGCTCGACGTTCAGCCCGCGCTCGCCTTCGGTGGCTCGACGCTGACTCCGGATCGCGCACCCGTCTTCCCCGTCACCTCACGCAACCTCGGCACGGCGATCGATCGTCCCGGAGTTCAAGGTGACGTTTCCGGCTTTGAAGGCGGAGCGGCGATCCTGCTGGAAGACCTCCAGCCGCTGGATACCCGCGCCGATCTCCAAGGCCGACTCGAAGCTACCCGCGGCAAGAGCGACTTCTCCGACCTGGCCGGTCGTACGTGGGAGCTGCGCGTCATCGCCGGTTCCGACTCCGCCGTTCGCTCCGCCGTGATCCTTGTCCACGATTCGGGCATCCGCCCCGAAGACAGCCGTCGTTGGGAGACAGACCTGCGTGATCGCGAGTGGGCGTGGGTCAAGACAGCCCTCACCCAGACGCAGACGCTCGCCGAGGTGCAGAGCTTCAGCGCCGCCGTGGCACGCACGTTCCAGGCCCAGGCATGGACGGCGACGATCCTGAGTACGCTGCTCATCATCATCTATATCTGGGTGCGGTTCAACTCCTTCCGCTACTCGGCCGCCGCGATCATCACGACGCTGCACGACTGCCTCGTGGCGATCGGCTTCGTCGCGCTCGCCACGGTGCTGTATGAGGCCGAGGCCACCAAGGGCATCGCGGGCGCGCTGGGCATCCTGCCCTTCAAGATCGACCTGAACGTGGTCGCCGCGATCCTGACGACGCTGGGCTATTCGCTCAACGACACGATTATCATCATGGACCGCATCCGCGAACTGCGCGGCAAGCGCCCCTACGCCTCTCGCAAGATCATCAATGACTCGATCAATCAGACCATCAGCCGCACGCTGATCACCGCCGGCACGACGTTCATCGCCGTCATGGCGCTGTACATCTTCGGCGGCGAGGGCGTCCGCGTCTTTGCCTACACGATGCTCATCGGTCTGGTCATCGGCACCTACTCCTCGATCGCCGTTGCGGCTCCGCTGGTCTGGGTGCGCTCCGCCGACCCGCAGGGCGACAAGCCCGAGTCGGCGGGCGACGCGGCAACAGCGGCCAAGGCGGCCTGAGTCGCGTTCTCGTTTGGTGGCACCGGCGTCCCGCCGGTGTGGCTTGCGGTTGAGTCTGTGGTCCGCGTGTGCCCGATAACGCGCCGCGCGGCCTGCGCCGCGCTCGCGATTGATGGCTCGATCGAACTCTCTGCCGATATGCTTTCAGCGTGTTCGGTGCAACGAGCCCCGGACGAACGGACGGACCGGTCTCGAGCTGACGAGGGATCGTCGTGTCGGACACTCCTAGCAAGCTCTTTGCCGTGCTCGCCCTGCTCCTGGGTGTGTGGGTGCTGACGTACTGGCTGTATCAGCCCAGTTCGGCGTCAGCGGTGCCCCGCGTGACGCTCGACCCGCGGATCAGCGAGCCGCCGCCCTCCCCGGTTCCGGACGCGTCCACACCGCCGATTGATCGCGGAAACACCAGCGGCGGTTCAGCCGATCAGCCCGTGCTGCGCGAGCCAAAGCTGCCCTTGCCGGAACTGCCCAAGGCGGGAGACCCGACGCCGCCGAAACCACCGGTGAAGACGCGGCGTGTGCAGAAGGTGATCGAGCCCCAGTGGCGCACGTACATCGTGCAGAAGGGTGACACGGGCTGGAAAGCCGTCGCTGCCCGCAAGGAAGTCTTCGGCGATGCGAGCAAGTGGCAGATCATCTCGCGATCCAACCCGCTGGCATCTCCTGACCGATTGAAGCCCGGCGTGACCGAGCTGCGCATCCCGCTGGATCCGGAGAACATCCAGGGCAAGCTGGTGTGGGTTGATGAACCGATTCCCGACGAACCTTCGGCCGGTCCGGGCCCCGCGACCCCGCCCACCGAGCCGTCGCCGCCGCCCGGCGAAAAGACCTACACGATCACGCGTGAGGACACGCTGTGGGAGATCTCCAAGAAGTTCTACGGCAAGGGCGCGAGCTGGCGCGTGATCTATGACGCCAACCGGGCGCTGATCCCCGATCCGGATCGCCCGCCGGCGGGGGTGACGATCAGGATTCCGGCGGTGCCGTGAGCTGGCGGCTTGTTCATGGATTGCCGAGAAGCAATGCGGCGACGTCCTGAGCAGAGACCTTGTTGCTTTCGATCAGATGCCCGTTCCACTTTTCCTGAAAGAGCTCGTGGTCACCGATGTCGATCGTGTACTCGGTGAGCTGTAGCGATTGGTCGAACACATAGCACGCCGGTCCAGATGCGATCGTTTTGCTCATGTGCTCGTGGACGCTGGCAATCAAATAGCGATGCTCGTTGACGTTGACGACGTGGTACTCGGTTGGTTTCGTCCCGCGCCAATCCTGGAATGACTTGAGATCACGCACTGTGCTTGGTGGTTTGAGGGCATCCACGATGATCGCCGTCCGAGCAAACCAAAGCACGGCGAAGAGCGCGACGGCACCCACGACGGTGACCTCGAGAAACCTCCACTTGCCGCGGCGTTTCACAGGGCGACCTCACTTCTCCGCCACAATCGCCAGAAACAGCGGAATCTCCATCCGCGCCCGATTCTCTTCCGGCGCTCGCGGGCCGGAATCCGCGGCACGCCGACTGATCCATTCGCCCAGATGCGTCACCCGCAGGCCGCTCGCGGTGATGGCCTTGACATACGCGCCGATCGGGCGGTGAAAGGTCTGAGTGGTGATCGTGCCCTCGCGCTTGCCCTGGGCGGCTTTGCCCGGGTGCATGCGGATGTCCTTGCGATAGGGCGTGAGATACGCGTCGACGCGCCGGAACTGCCGCTGCTGCTGATCGTCCCACCCCCAGTGCGTCTCGCCCGGGGAGCGAAACGCGGGGTGCACGATCACGGCGACCATCGTGCCGCCGGGACGGAGCGCGCCCGAGATGCCGGCGAGTGCGGGCTCGATCGGATCGATGTTCGAGAGCGCCATGATGCACGTCGCCGCGTCAAAGCCCTTGAGCTTGAGCGCGGAAAAATCGCGAGCGTCGGCGATGTGATAGGTGATCGGCGTCGCGCCCGACCGCACCGTGGCGCGGGTGCGGGCGGCCTCGATCAGCTTTGGTGCTGCGTCCACACCGGTGACCGTTGCGCCGAGCGTCGCCAGCCGACGGCAGAGCATGCCCTGGCCGCAGGCCACATCAAGGATGTTCGCGCTCCGGATCGCGTCAGACCCGCCCAGCAGCGCGATCGTGCCGGGAACGATGATCTGTTCGTAGTGGTCGCTGCCCTTGTCTTCCAGCAGGTTGTCGTACCACTGGGCGACTTCGTTCCACGAGGTGTCTTCCTCGCGCGGCGTTGCGCCTGCGGATGCGTTCGCCGCTCGCGTTGGTGGTTTTGCGCTCGATACGGTCCCTGGCGGGCGCGATGCCGATCCGTGATCTTCGTCGCCAAAGTCCGGCTGATCCGCCGCGGCATCACGCGGCGGCTTCTGCCCGACGGCTCGATAAAACCCGCCCGGCACGGGCGAGCGGAACATCATCGCTTCGCCGGTTTCCGGATGCTCAAACCCAAGCTCCGCCGCGTGGAGCGCAACGCGTTCGATCGGATCGCTCGTCGCCCCAAATCGCCGATCACCCGCGAGAGGGTGGCCCAGTTCCTGCATGTGCACGCGGATCTGATTCTTGCGTCCGGTCTCAAGGCGCACCTGCACGAGCGATCGCGGCGGAGTGGGGGGGGTGCTCGTCGCGACGACGCGATAGTGTGTGATCGCGAGCTTGCGGCCGTCGCCACCCGGGCGCATGCCGGGTCGCTCGATGCGTCCCTGTCCCGGGCCGCGATCCTCGGCGATCATCGATTGGTGCGTGCCCGTTGCACCTTCGGGCGCCAGGATGCCTTCGGTGACGGCAAAGTACATCCGCCGAGCGAGCTTGGCGTGAAACTGGTCCTTCAGCTTTTCAAATGCGAGATCGGTTTTGCCAAAGACCACGAGCCCGGAGGCCTCTTTGTCCAGGCGATGGATGACCCAGACGCGGCCGATGCGCGGGCGGTCGCCCTCTTCGGATTTCTTGGCGCGCACCTTGGACTTGCCGGCCTTGACGTGCTTTTTCACGGCATCAAACAGCGTCTCGCCCTCGCGTGCCGATGGGTTGTACTGTGACCCCGTCGCCCGAGCAGGATCCGCCGTGATCATGCCGATGGGTTTGTCAACGACGATGACATGCTCGTCTTCATACACGACGCGCACGCCGCGGGCGATGAACTGGGCACGAACCGCCGGCTTGGATGATCCGCCCTCCGAACGCTTGGGATCAGGACCGTGGGGTTTGGTTGAGTTGCTCTTTGGGCGCTGCGGCATTGCTTGACCGTAGGCCCAGCCCGCGGGCGATGGTCATCCTTGCGACACCGCGGCCTCGATGCGATCCAAAAGCCAGGGCGCAAACGCGGCTTTGTCCATCGCGCCGGGCGTGCGGATCTCGGGCTTGCTGGGCAAGACCAAGACCGCATCAATCGTCGACGCGTCCATGGTTTCCAACGGATTGGCGACCACCATGTCGACCTTCTTTCGGGTCAGCTTGGCACGGGCCGAATCCAGCAGGCGATCTTGGGGCTCAAGGGCAAAGCCCACGAAGAACTGGCCGGGTCGGCGCCGCGCGGTACACCCTGCGAGCAGGTCGGGCGTGGCTTCCAGCTCCAGGGTCAGGCCCGCTGAAGAGCGGGGGAGTTTTCCGGCTGTCGAACCGCCCCCTTTGGGGCGATAGTCCGCCACGGCCGCCGCCATGACCAGAATTTCCGAGCTTGGCGCGTGTTCCGCGAGCAGTCCTTCAAGGTCGGCAGTTGTTCGGAACCTGAGCACCCGCAGATGCGTATCTGGGGATGGTGGGGGAGTGGTGGTTGGACCGAGCAACAGCAGCACATCCCACCCGCGATTTTTGGCGGCCTCGGCGAGGGCGATCCCGAGGCGTCCGGAGGAGCGGTTGCCGAGGTATCGCACCGCGTCGATCGGTTCCTGCGTCGGGCCGGCGGTGATCAGGAGCTTTGGGGTGGGCCGTTGATTCATGATCGGGGTGGTGACTCGTGCGAATCGATCTTCAAGAACTTCGCGTGCGAGTGACCAAGGTCTTGGATGACGCCAGGCGCGGTCTGGCTTCGCGTGAACAGGAGAAACCGATCTTGCTCGGCCGCGCGCGGGCCAAACCCGGATAGGATACCCGCTCGGCTTCAGACGGCATCCATCGGCATCGCAACCCCGCTCTTCAACCGCAGGTCGTTTTCGTAGATTCCCATGGCGCGATCACGCAAGAAAATCGGCGAGATTCTTCTCGGTTGGGGGCTCATCAACCAGAAGCAACTGGATGAGGGGCTTGCCAAAGCCCAATCCTCCGGCAAACGCATCGGCGAAGCCCTCGTCGAGCTTGGCTTTGTCAAAGACGACCAGATCGCCAAAGCCCTCGCCCACCAGCACGGCATGGAATATGTCGATCTCGCCGCGGCAAACATGACCGGCAAGGTTGATGGCAAGCTCATTCCCGAGGAGCTCATCAAGAAGCACCTGATCCTGCCCCTGGCCAAGGTCAGCGGGCGGCTGCAACTGGTCATCCACGACCCCACCGACATCGAGATGCAGGACCTGCTCCGATTCCGGTTGAATACCGAGCTTGAGCCGCGGCTGGCGGCCAAGAGCCAGATCAAGTGGTACATCGAAAACAAGCTGAACGGCGCACCCGGCGGCGTCGGTCCCGGCGGCAAGCCGCAGAAGTCGCTGACCGAAGACATCAAAATGGTCGAGGCGGGCAAGTCGCTGGTGACCGAGTCGATCGACAAGTCGGTGGACCGTTCGGTCGACCGTTCGGTGGACAAGTCGATCGACGTGGCGGCGGACGATGCGCCGATCGTGAAGCTCTGCACCCGCATGCTGGTTGAAGCGGTAAAGATGCGGGCCAGCGATATCCACATCGAGCCGATGGCCGACCGGGTGCGCTTGCGCTATCGCATCGACGGCGTGTGCATGGAGCGTGACAACCTGCCCAAGCGCATGCAGAACTCGGTGCTCAGCCGCATGAAGCTGATGGCGGGCATGAACATCGCCGAGAAGCGCGTGCCGCAGGACGGGCGCATCAAGATCCACATGGACGAGACGCAGATCGACTTCCGCGTCTCGGCGTGCCCGGCGTATCACGGCGAATCGATCGTTCTTCGTATTCTGCGTCCGGACTCGGTCAAGATCGGTCTGGTCAACCTCGGCTTCGAGGAGGACAACCTCGCGGTCTTCAACCGGATCATCCGTCGGCCCAACGGCATCTTCCTGGTCACCGGCCCGACGGGTTCGGGAAAGACCACGACGCTGTACTCGGCGCTCGACGTGCTGAATCGGCCCGACCGCAAGATCATCACCGCCGAGGACCCGATCGAATACAACTTCGACGGGATCAACCAGGTGCAGATCAACGAGAAGATCGGGCTCTCGTTCAAGGAAGTGCTGAAGTCGATGCTGCGTCAGGCGCCGAACATCATTCTGGTCGGCGAAATCCGAGACCGGGAAGTCGGCGAGATCGCGATCCAGGCCGCACTCACGGGCCACCTGGTCTTCTCGACGCTGCACACCAACGACGCGCCAAGCTCGATCACGCGATTGATCGACATGGGCATCAAGCCGTTCCTCGTCGCCAGCTCGATCCAGGCGATCATGGCCCAGCGACTGCTGCGCGTGCTCTGCAAGCACTGCAAGGCGATCGATCCGAACCCGGACCCGAAGTATCTGCACCTCTGCGGCATGACCCCCGACGAGGCCCGGGGCAAGGCGCACAAGAATGTTGGGTGTGATCAGTGCAACAACGCCGGGTATCGTGGGCGTCAGGCGATCTTCGAGATGATGCTGATGAACTCGGAGATCCGCGAGATGGCCTTCAACATGGCCCCGATCGAGCAGATCCGCAAGGCCGCGCTCGCCGCGGGCATGCGGTCGCTTGTGCAGGACGGCAAGATCAAGATCCTCAAGGGCGTGACCACGCCGGATGAGGTGGCCCGCATGGCCCAAGTTGAGGGCGAGGCCAAGAAGTAAACCGGTTCGTTTTTTCGTGATCGCTCCGACTCAGACTCTCTCTACGAGCACACCATGTCCACGATCCAGATCGACCGCCTGCTCGACACCGTCATCAAGCTCGGCGCCGCCGACTTGCACCTGACGGTCGGGCGTCCGCCGACGCTGCGACTGCACGGCGGCCTGCGCAATCTCCAGACCAAGGTCCTCGACTCCGACGACATGGTCTCGCTCATGAAGTCCATCGCCAGCGAGCGATCTCAGCAGGAACTGCAGGAAGAGGGCGGTTGCGACTTCGGCTTCGCCTACGGCGACATGGCCCGCTTCCGCGTCTCGATCTTCCGTCAGCGTGGCGATCTGGCGATCGTGCTCCGGCAGATTCCCAACAAGCTGCTGACCTTCGAGCAGATCGGTCTGCCGGACATGTGCCGCGAACTGATCCGGCGGCCGCGTGGCATGTTCCTGGTCACCGGGCCGACGGGCTCGGGAAAGACGACCTCGCTGGCGACGATGATCGACTATGTGAACACGAACTTTGAGCGGCACATCGTCACGATGGAAGACCCGATCGAGTATTACCACTTCCACAAGAAGTCGATCGTGAACCAGCGTGAAGTGGGTACCGATGTTCCGAGCTTTGCCGAGGCGCTGCGCCGCGTGCTGCGCCAGGACCCCGACTGCATCCTGGTGGGCGAAATGCGCGACCTCGAGACCATCGAGGCCGCGGTGCGTGCCGCCGAAACAGGCCACCTTGTGTTCGGCACCCTGCACACGACCGGAGCGGCGAAGACCATCGACCGTATCGTCGACGCCTTCCCCGTGACCCAGCAGAACCAGATCCGAGTGCAGCTCTCGACCGCGCTCATCTCGATTCTGTCGCAGGTGCTTTTGGCCCGCAAGGATGTCAAGGGCATGGTCGCCGGGTATGAGTTCCTCGTCATCACCCCCGCCATCGCCAACCTGATCCGCGAAGGCAAGACTTTCCGCATCGACTCGGCGATCCAGACCGGCAAGCGATTCGGCATGCAGTTGCTCGACGACCATCTCTGGTCGCTATATACCCGCGACATGATCTCCGCCGAGGAGATGATCGACAAGAGCAAGAACCCGGGCGACCTGCGCGACAAGGTGCACCGCCTGGGACGCACGGTCGGCCGCGCCGAGTGGGATATCGACGACGGCGACATGGACAAGGAAAAGCCGGGCAAGGCGTAATGGGCACCGAGTATGCGGCTTTGCACTCCTCAAGCGAGGAGTGCCAAAGAGCTATCGCAGCAGTCCAAGTGCGATGATTCCTCGCGCCGTCCAGGAGATCGTCCGGACCCAGTTCCAGACAACAAGCCCGCGCACGATGCGCGGATGGGGCTGGCGGGCCAAACGCTCATGCAGCGGCACAAGAACAGCGAACGTTGAGATCCAGATCGCAACCAGCAGCAGCAGGCCCGTCCAAAGCAGCGGCGTGCCGTTGAACCGGCCGAGCGGGAGGAAGAAGAGCGCCGCGGCGGACATGGCCTCGATGAGCATCACTGGCGCGACGATCCACGTGGTGCGACGCTGGTGCGATCGTGCATATGCCGTGGCGGCTGCATCGGGAACCGAGCCCATCAGCGGGTAGTGCACGATCTGGACAAACCAGATCAGCCCGACCATGAACCATGTTGCGCCGGCATGAACGATGGGCACGAGTGCGTTCAGTTGATCGGGCACGCGAACTCCATGAGGTTCGGCCGATCGGCGGCGGTCTTGTGGCGATATGCACGCACGACGCGTCCACGATGGACGATGAACGCGCCGGGCATCTGGAATCCGTCGCCATCGAGCTTGCCGATTCCATGGCCCTTCGCCGCGACGAGAAGTCCGGACACCCACACGCGTGGTCCAAAGAGCTGCAGGAAGGTTCCGCGCTGAAGCTCAAGTGCGCGATAGAGCAGGCGATCCGGATCGGCCACCCAGGAGGCGGCGGAGACGCCGTAGCGTTCGCCAAGAGCTCGCAGGTCGGCGGGCGAGCTGGACAAACCAACGATCGCGATTCCGACTCCAGAGTTGGCAAGGTCGGCCTGCCAGCGTGCGATGTCCGAGAGTGTCTGTCGGCAGAATGTGCAGCCGGAGTGTCTGAGGAGCACGACGAGAACCTGCCGCTGGTCGGTGAGCTCTCGCAGCGTCCGGCCCTGGTCATCACGCAGGCCGTTCAGTGCGTCCTCAAGCGAAATGCTCTGTACCGGAGGCGTCGGCTGCGCAGCGCGTGCCGCGTGCCAGAGGATCATCGAGAATGGAATCCACCAGAGAAGATCGTTCGTGAGGATCGTGACGCCCATCGACCATGGAAGCAGGCCGCGGACCGCCGCGTCGATGAATCCGATGGGGCCGAGAATCTTGCCCAGAAGGCCAACGAGCACGATCGGCCAGTGCCGCGCCGGGTCTCTAGAAGCGATCAGGTAGCCCACGCCATAGACGCCCACGATCATCCCGATGCACGCCCAGAGCTGCGGCCAAAGCTCGGTGCTTGCCGGCGACACGCCGAGGGCTTTGAGTGTCCAGATCGGCGCGATCCCCATCGCCGCGCCCCAGAGAATGTTGTAGATCCCTGCAAACACCAGCCAGTGCCGCATCCACCTTGGGGTGGCCGAGTGTCCTTGAAGTTTGGTGTTCAACGAGCGTCTCCAAGTCC
This sequence comes from Phycisphaerales bacterium, assembly GCA_019750095.1. Lineage (GTDB taxonomy): Bacteria > Planctomycetota > Phycisphaerae > Phycisphaerales > UBA1924 > UBA4658. The sequence goes on along the minus strand of JAIEOW010000120.1, from coordinate 20,164 downwards.
AGACCGGCTCGCGAGAGTGCTGCGTGGTCGTGGATGGGCCAGGTGTTCGGGCGAGCGGGTTGCATCTCGCATCCTCCGAAAACATCATTCAGAGAGATGCGACGCGCGGAGGACGCGTGAACAGAATCGAGGAACGGGAACATGGAGCCGGTTCGTGCCCATCTTCGTGTTTGGATTCAGGCCGCTGGAGCTTGCCCGAAGTTGATCCCGGACAAGAGTTGCTCCAAGGGATGGTTCAGATCGACGATTGGGACCGAGGGCGGTGGAGTCTGCGTGCGAGCCGACGAAGGATCCGGGCAATCCCTGATAGATTTGTCCTGAAATCCATGAACTTCGCTTGTTCACGATTCCTTAACACGATATTCTGAAAGCTACAAGAAACCCCCGATTTCGGCGGGTGGCTATTGCCACTTGACCAGAGATTGGGCCAAGTGAGGAGAGAGAAGCGTGAAGAGCGCGATGGCTATCTGTGTGGTGTGCGCGGCGGGCGTTCTGGCGGCGAGTGCTGGGACGGTGTCGGCGGCTGCATTTACCCCAAACAATCTGGCGATCTCGTCGGTGACGTCGACAGCCGCGTTCAATGGGCAAGCGGGTGCGGTGACGATCCGCGAGTTTGGGCTGACCGGCGCGACGAGCGGTGCGTTCAACGGGAACAACATCGCGCTCGGGAGCACGGCGGGCGATCCGACGCGTCTGACCATCGGCGCCAGCACCAGCGCGGAGGGCGCGCTCACGCTCTCGCAGAACGGGCAGTATCTGACGATGGCTGGGTACAACTGGGTGGCCGGTGTCGCGAGCCCCAACGGCACGACGATCGGGGCGTCGTTCAACAACGGCACGGGCAACCCGGATGTCCGCCGCGTGGTCGGTCGCCTGGATGGTTCGGGCGCGGTGAACTATTACGAGATGACGCAGGCGTACAGCAACTCCAACTTCCGCTCGGTGATTACGCAGGATGGCAACACGTTCATCACTGGCGGCGTTGCCGGTACCACGAACAACCAGACGATCACTGGCGGCGTGCGATCGTTCGATCCGTCGTTGGGCACGACCTCAACGCAACTCATCGCCAACGCGACCAACATCCGCAATGTGAACTACAACCCGAGCGGCCAGATCCTGTTTTCGACGCAGTCCGGTAGCTTTATCGGGATTAATGTCGTCGATGGCGGCGCTGGGTATCTGCTGCCCGGGTTCGCGGCGGTGACGGGGCTGTCGACGTATGACTTCTGGCAGGCCGACGGGTCGACGATTTATGCCGCGGATGATGGCAGCATCGGCTCGGCGAGCACAAACCGAGGCGGGTTGCAGAAGTGGGTGCTGAACAGCACGACAGGCAACTGGGAACTCGCGTATCGCATCACCGGTGGGCTGACGGCCGGGCTGCGCGGGCTTGCGGGCACGGTGGATGCCTCCGGCAACGTGATCCTGTATGCGACGACCGCCGACGCGATCAATGCGACGACGGGCAACAAGCTCGTCGCTGTGGTTGACACCGGAGCGGCGTCGGTGTTCACCACGCTGGCGACGGCGGGGGGCAACACGGCGTTCCGTGGGGTCGACTTCACCCCGGGCAGCCCGGTCATTCCCGCGCCCGGCGCGGTGGCCCTGCTCGCAATGGGCGGCCTGCTCGCGGGTCGTCGGCGTCGCTGAGATCGGATCGACAAACTTAACGAAAGAGCAGCCCCGGCTCATGGTCGGGGCTGTTTCTTTTGTTGGTCGTTTGCAACGACGGCCCCGATGGCGGTACAACACTCACGGTGTCGCGACGGCAGATCATTGACAGTCAGCACTGGAGCCACGCATGTCGGAACAAGGAACCGCCGGACCTCGGATGGACGCGAACGCGTGGCTGGGGGTGCTCGCTGGGGTTGCGATGTGCGGTTATGGCGTCTATCGCCTGATCGATCTCAAGGGCAACAGCCCAATCGGAGCGATGATCTTCTGTGCAGGGCTGACGTTTTTTCCGTGGCCGATCGTCGGGCTGCTCGGTGGCTTCGGCCTGCTCGGCGTCGCTGGATGGATCGTATCGCGCGGGCCGGTGCAGATGGACTGGCTGATCGTCGCCTTGTGCGTGATCTTTGGGCTTATGGCGATCGTGGAACGGTGGAAGCGGATCAGGCGGTAGCGTGGTAGACCACGCCGACGCACGGCTATCCTCGAACCATGAGCTTCAACGCGGCGCTCGTCGAACGATTCACGCAGATGGCCAAGCTGATGGAGTTGCTGGGCGAGGACTCGTTCAAGTCCGCAGCTCACGCTCGCGCGGCTCGTGTGCTGGGGGATCATCCGCACGATCTTGAAGCCGTGGCTACGTCTGAGAAGGCCAAGCCCGCGCTGATGGAGATCGAGGGCGTGGGCGCGAAGATCGCCGACAAGATCATTGAGTTTGCCAAGAGCGGGCGGATCAAAGAGCTTGATGAACTAAAGGAGAAGGCACCCGCCGGGCTTCTGGCGGTCATGGAGATTCCGGGGCTTGGGCCGAAGACGGCGGCGGTGCTGTGGCGGCAGGGGGGCGTTGAGTCGGTGGCGGACCTGAAGCGGATCATCGCCGATGGGAGCATCTTGGGATTGCCGCGGATGGGTGCGAAGAGTGTTGAGAAGATCAAAGACTCGATCGCGATTCTCGAAGAGGGTGCGCAGCGGCTGCATCTCGGGCTGGCGATGCCGATCGCGGAGCGGATTGTTGAGGGGATGCTGAAGGTCGCCGGCGTGCAGCGAGCCGCGTTTGCGGGGTCGCTCCGACGCGGGAAAGAGACGGTGGGCGATCTGGATGTGCTGGTCTGTACGAGTAATCCGGCCGCGGCGGCGAAGGCGTTTGTCGAGATGCCCGGTGTGCGACAGGTGCTTGTTCACGGCGAGACCAAGTGCAGCGTGCGGCTGGCGATCAAGCCGGACATGGGGCGGTGGGGGGGAGAAGCCCCGGCGGACAGCGGTAGCGGTGGTGGCGGAACGATTCAGGTTGATCTGCGTGTGATCGACGATTCGTGCTGGGGTGCAGCGCTCATGTACTTCACGGGCAGCAAAGAGCACAACGTGCGGATGCGCGAGCGTGCGCTGAAGATGGGGCTGACGCTGAACGAGTACGGGTTGTTTCCAGAGGATGAATCCACGACCGAAGCTCCGCAGAAACGAGGCATCAAGCCCGTGGCCTCAGTGAGCGAAGAAGACATCTACAGGGTGTTGAACATGATCTGGGTGCCGCCGGAACTGCGGGAAGATCGCGGGGAGATGGCGGCGTTTGCGGTTGAAAGATCGGGCGCGGCGCGGCCAGCGCATGCGAAGGTCGCGGCCAAAGGCAAGGCGGCAGGTGCGAGTGGCGAGGTTGCTTCGGCCGCGAGCGTCATCGAGCATGGGCTTATCACTCTCGCGGATATCAAGGCCGAGTTGCACGCGCACACCACGGCTTCTGATGGGGTGATGAGCATCGTGGAGCTTGCGCGCATGGCGCAGCGGCGCGGGTTCCACACCATCGCCGTGACGGATCATTCCAAGAGTTCGCCGCTCGCGGGTGGCTTGTCGCCTGAGCGGCTTCGGCAGCACATTCTGGATGTGCGTGCAGCGCAGCGCGAACTGGATGGGATCAGAGTGCTCGCGGGGAGCGAGGTGGACATTCTGGCTTCCGGTGAACTGGACTATGACGACGATCTGCTGGCGGAGTTGGATGTTGTCGTGGCCTCGCCACATGCGTCGCTGTCGCAGGACTCGGCGGCGGCGACAAAGCGGCTGCTGAAGGCGATCGAGCATCCGCTTGTGCACATTCTCGGGCACCCTACGGGGAGATTGATCAATCGTCGAGCCGGGCTGTCGCCGGATGTCCCCGCGCTGGTGGCGGCGGCGAAGGCGTGCAACACGGCGATGGAGATCAATACGCACTGGTATCGGCTGGATCTGCGGGACACCCACGCGCGGGTTGTGGCGGATGCGGGTGCACTGGTGGCGATCGATTCCGACGTGCACACTCCGGAAGACTTTGACAATCTTCGGTTTGGTGTTGCGACGGCTCGTCGCGGGTGGATCTCGGCTCGTGCGTGCGTCAACACCTGGTCAGCGGAGGAACTGGCCGCATGGCTGAGGAAGAAGCGATGAACGCGGTGGGTGAGCCCGGGGCGAACCCGGCGACACACGGTGCGGTCGCGCCAGCGATATCTGCAGCGCGTCTCACGCTTCGCTGGATCGAACTCATCGGGCTCTTCGGCGTCCTGCCTGGCGTCATGTGGTGGGCTCGCTCGCGGTGGCCCGAGATCGTCAACCCCGCGCTGATTCCCTCGCTGCTGGTTGTGTTCGTGATGGTGCTGATCGCGCTGCTCCGCGATCGCGGTTTCGATCGTCGCCAGCTCTGGAACACTTGCGGGCTATTCAGGGCGACGCCGGTGATTCTCGCGTGTGTGCCCGTGCCGGCGATCATCATGATCGGGGGGATCATCTCGTGGCGACCGGAGCTTTGGCTCGCTTTCCCGCGTGAGCGTCCGACAATCTTCGCGGCGATGATGGTGGTGTACCCGCTCTTGAGCGTGTATCCGCAGGAGGTCATCTGGCGGACGTTCTTCTTTCATCGGTATCAGCCGCTCTTTGGGGCCGGCAGATCTCCGTCGGAGGGATGGCTCGCCGGTGTGTCATGGCCAACGGTTCTGGCGAGCGGGCTGGCGTTTGGCTGGATGCACTGCGTGTTCAACAACTGGGTCGCGGTGCTGCTGACGATCCCCGGGGGCTGGCTGTTTGCGTTCACCTATGCGCGCACGCGGTCGACGGCCGCGGTGTGGCTTGAGCACGCGTTCTGGGGGTGCTTTGCGTTCACGATCGGGCTTGGGAGGTACTTCTATGGGGGAAGCTCGGGTTGATCGACCGGTCCGGGGTGCGTGAGCGACGTTCGGCGGCACAGGCCATACCGTTTGCCCCACAAACTGAAGCGTTTCAGCCGTGGCGTCCCGCTCGTTTTCCATTCGACACGCAGTCGCCGAATTCTCACGAGAATCACCGATGGCCATCGACACCGCCCACACGTCCACCCCGACACTGCTGCACACAGATACCCACGTCACGCTTCCGGCGGACTCAAACCAGGCACTGGGCATTGCCCACTATGCGCTCGAGTTCATGTGGGCGATGCCGGGCGAGAAGGGCAAGAACGCGGAGGATGGCCGCGGGTATGCCGAGCCCGCCGCGAGCGTGCTGGAGCGCACCGAGCTGTTCCACACCGACGCGTGTCTCTGCGGCATCAGCGCGCTGTCGCTGGGCACCAACGCGCCGAACCTGCTCCGCCGCGAGGCGTTGATGTATCGCGTTGGCGCGGCGGGCACCGGCACGATGAGCGCGCCGTTTGGCTGCGAGCGAGCGGGCGCGACGGTGTTCGGGTCCGGCGTGATGGTGCAACCGGAGAAGGCGATCGTCGCGAACTCAAACGCGGTGCGCGAGTGGGACTCTAACGGGACCAACTTTGGCTTCAACCCCAAGCTTGGGCACACCGCGGGGGAGTTTGGGCACAACGACTTTTATCCAGTCGCTCTTGCGGCCGCTCAGATGATGGGCATGGACGGGGCGTTCGCGCTCCGCGGCATGGTGCTTCTCGACGAGATTCGTGGGCGGCTTGCCGAGGTCTTCTCGCTGAAGACATACAAGATCGACCACGTGCTGCACGGCGCGATCGCGTCGGCGGCGACCTTTGGCGCGATGCTTCGCGCCACGCCCGAGCAGATCGAGAGCGCGATCGGCATGATCGTGGCTCACTATGTGCCGTTCCGGGCAATTCGCGCCGGCAAGCAGCTCTCGGACAGCAAGGGCGCGAGCGCGGCGATCAGCACCGAGGCCGCCATCATGTCGATGCGACGAAGCATGCTGGGCTTCCTCGGCCCGCGCGACATCTTCCGTAATCCTGAGGCCGTGTTCCGCATGTTTGAAGGCCCGGGGCAGATGTTCCAGAAGGTTGGTGCGACCAAGGCCAACACGAGCAAGGCGTATGCCTCGCCCTTTGAACTGGTGCTTGGCAAGCGTGGCGATGACTTCGCCGTGATGGGCATGCACTTCAAACTGGGGCTCTATGAGCACCAGTCCGCGGGCGCGTTGCAGGGGCTGATCGATCTGATCAACAAGAGCCCCGCGCTCTTGGATGATCCCACCGGCGGGCGCATCCGCTCGATGGTGGTCACGGCGTATGAGCCGGCGTTCGGCATCATCGGCGATCCGGCGAAGCGCGACCCGAAGACGCGTCAGTCCGCCGACCACTCGATGCTGTATCTGGTCTGCACCAAGCTGCGCAAGGCGCTGGAGCTTCGGCAGAAGGGCGCCAAGAACTTTGATTTCAAGAACCTGATGCTGCTGCCGCACGACTTTGACCCGGCGGCGATCAGCAACCCCCTGACCCGCGCGCTCATGGACAAGATGACCTTTGAGCATGGCGGCGAGGAGTATGACCGCCGATATCCCGATGGCATCCCGACCTCCATCCGCATCACTGATGCCGCGGACAAGGTGCACGATTCCGGCCTGGTGATGTATCCGAGCGGCCACGCCCGCAACACGACCGCCGACCTGCGCGACATTCTGAATCACAAGTTCAACAAGCTCGGCGGGCTGTCGATGGGTGATGCAAGCGGAGCCAAGCAACTCGTTGCCCGCTACTCGGGCATTGCCAAGAAGTCGGCCAAGCAGGTGGCTGAGATCAACGACTTTGAACTGGTGGTCAAGGGCAAGTTCGACTGATCAGGAGTCGCCGACCGCTGCATCGGCGTTATCTTCGCCGGTGCGGCTGGCCATCGCTTCGGCCAGTCGCTCGCAGAGAGCTTGCGCGAGCGACTGCTTGACCGCGGGCATTGCTGGGCATCGCTCGCCCAGAAGCTCCTGCATGCTCGTTACCGGTCTGCCGGAGAGTCCGCAGGGGACGATGAGCTTGAAGTGCTCAAGGTTCGTCGTCACGTTGAGTGCAAGCCCGTGCATGCTCACCCATCGGCGGACGCGCACGCCCATAGCGCACAGCTTGGCCAAGGGAGCGCCCGGGGAACGCTCGACCCAGACGCCCGTCGCGGGCGGCGCCATGGTGTCACGCGTCGCGGCGACGCCGAAGCCCGCGAGCGTGTCGATCACCGCTTGTTCCAGCAGCCGCATGTATGAGTGCAGGCGAAGGTGATGGCGATTCAGATCGATGATGGGATAGACCACGAGTTGGCCTGGGCCGTGATAGGTGATGTCGCCGCCGCGGTCGGTTTCGACGACTTCGATGCGTTCTCTGTTCAGCAAGTCCGGCGAGGCGATGAGATGTGCCGCGGCGCCCGGGCGACGCGTGACGGTGATCACCGCCGGATCATGTTCCAGCATGAGGATGCGGCCGGGATCGCCCTGCGGGTCGACCTCCCGCGTCGCGAGCACTTCTTCCAGGTGCGCACGCTGCAGCTCATACGCCGCGGCGTAGGAGATGCGGCCAAGATCGATTACCCGCGGGCGCACCGGCACCGCCTCCATGGTTCGGCGGATACTGAACGCATCAGGGCTTGGTTGAAGGCGAGCCGCCTGCGGGTGCGGTCATCGGCGGATTCGCTGGCGTGGTCGCACCTGGGGCCGAAGGTGCCGCCGCTGGGGCAGGAGGCGTGATGGGCGTCTTGGGAAGCTTCATCGCCTCGCGCACCTTCTCGGTGATGTCTGTCTCTGCCGGGTACGAAGCGAATGGCCGCGAGAGGAACTCTTCGACGAGTTGTCGCGGGTCCTTGGCGATCATCTCGGAGGTCTTCTGTGAGATCACGTGCGAGTAGCCGAGCTCGGTTGCGACTTTCTTCGCCTCGGCGCTCACCTGCGTCAGGGACTGGGCAAACTGCTTGGCGACAAGCTCGCTGTAGGTGTCAAGCAACTGCTGGCGGCGCTGCTGATACTCCTCGCGCTTCTGCTGGAACATGCCGAACTTGGCTTGGGCGGCGGGGTCCTGCGGGTTGGCCGACTGCAGGTCTTTCTGCATGGCCTCGAGCTCGGTCTCCATCGGCATGAGCTGGGACTTGATACGTTCCTGTTCAGCGTCGCGAGCGGGGCGGAACTGGTCGCTCTCGACATGACGCTCGATGAGCGCGTAGACATCGCACAGCGCGATCGACGCGGCGGCGGGCGCGGCCGACGGAACACCCGCGATCGCTCGCGGCAGGAAAGACATCGTGGCCGTGGCGGCGAAACCGCCGATGGTGCCGGCGGTGACAAGCATGACGAGCGCAAAGCGTGAGCGCATGAACAGTCCTTTCGTGTGAATACAAGCGTAGCGCGGAAAGACGCTGATTACCGCTCGAAGGCCACGGTGTTGCGGAGCGTTCCCAGCTCGGCGAGGGTGATTTCGACCTCGTCGCCATGCTTGAGATACTGAGGCGGGTTCCGCGCCATGCCGACGCCGCTGGGCGTTCCTGTCAGGATGACCGTTCCGGGGAGCAGCGTCATGCCCCGTGAGAGATCGCTGATCAGCGTTGGTACATCGAAGATCATGTCGCTGGTTGAGCCGTTCTGCATGGTGACACCGTTGACTTTGGTGACGATGCTGATTGCGCTTGGATTCGGCACATCCTGAGCCGGCGTCACCATGGGCCCCAGTGGGCAGAAGGTGTCGAAGCTCTTGCCGCGGAAGAACTGACCGCCGGACCCGGTCTTCTGCCACCATCGGGCTGAGACGTCGTTGGCGACGCAGTATCCAAGGACATGCCGCATCGAGTCGGCTTTGGAAACATCGCGAGCGGCTGTGCCGATGATCACTGCGAGTTCGCCTTCGAAGTCCACCTGCTCACGATCCTGACAGACCTTGGGCACGACGATCGCGTCGCCGTGGAGGCATGCCGAGCCGGCGTACTTGGTGAAGACCATTGGGGCATCGGGAATGGCCGCGCCCTGTTCCTTGGCATGCTCGGCGTAGTTTCGGCCGATTCCGAGGATGTGCAGCAGCGGAAGCACGCCGCCGGGAAGAGCGACGGCGACACCCGTGGATGACTTCAGCAGCGCAAGGGATGGGCTCTTGGACATGCGGCGAGGGTAGGCGGCGATGGCTCCATGTTGTCGCTCTCAAGGGCCAGCGGGAGTCTCGCCCGGTTCGGCCGGGGCTTCCTCCGCTGGTGTGTCACCCGCCAGAATGAGCTCCAGCGAGCTGACGAGCGCCGCACGCCGCTTCGGCCCTGCGAGTGTGAACGGCTTGCGCAGGGTTGGGTCGATGAGGAACGAGCGATCGGGCAGAAGCTCGGCAACTTCATCCAGGCGATCGGGCCACTGCCCGTGCCTCTGACGATACACCTCGCATGCCAGGGCGAGCACCACGCGTCGGCGGACCTCCAGCGTGCTGACTTCATTCCCAGCCGCCTTTGCCGACCAAGGCGAGAGAACATCCGCGACAACGCACCCGGTGTTGGTGCCGGGCGCCGGACCGGGGGTCGCGGATTTGGCGTAAGCGATCCACTTGTCAAAGTGCGTGTCGATCAGCTTCATCGATTCTTCATAGCTGCCGATGCGTCGTTTGAACGGGTTCGCGGTGGGCACCAACTGCTGCCAGTCGAGCCCGATCATCGTCCGCTGCACGTCCGACGGGCTGGAGTAAAACACCTGCGTCGCATCGCGCATGCTGATGCGCTCACAGCGATGAGCGTCGATGAGCGTTGGCCGGTCTCCATGCCGCCGCAGAACGTCGAGTACGCGCGCGTGCCACGCACTGTCGGGAAACGACGCCATCTGATCTCGCACGGCCGTGAGGATAAAGGTTTCCACCGCGATGCCAACCATCCAATCGGCGAGCACCCCCTGGCGCGAGATGATGTTTGATGCGGTGAGCGCATCGTCAAGTGCCTGGGCGTACGCATCGGGATCGTTTGCGCTCGTCGCGACGATCATGCGGCCAAGGCACACCCGGGCAACCTGCCTCGTCTCCATCCCGCCGCTGATCGGAACCGTGAAGAACATCTGATGTTCTTCATGAAACTCCAGCGTGCGCATCGGGGCCTTGAGATTGCGCAGCGTTGCCAGTCGATCCAGGAGCCCTTCCTTCTTGGCACATTCAAGAAACCGCTCGGCAAACTGCCGATTGACCGCCAAACTGTGCCGTGGTCGACTTTGCTGATACGACGCCTCGTTCATCTTTGGATCGAGTGACATCGGGTCAAAGTAGCGCGCGCCCTTGTCCTCGCCACTCTCTCTCGACTCCTGGGAGAGTCGATCTCCAAGTTCGGAGAATGCCCTGAGCGTGTGTTCAAAGGTCGCCCACTCCGCCGCGCTCTCGGCGGTGCGTCCGTTCGGCCACATCAACGCTCGTGCGGCTTCGATGTCCCGAGCCGTGTGCCGTTCGCTTCTGGCCCGCTCGGCTTGCCTTGCCAACGACCAGTAGAAGAGTCCATACGCCGCTCCCGAGATAAGCAGAAAAGCCGTCGTCGCCGACAAGGTCCACGCCACGAATCGACGATGCCGCTGCCGACGCCGCTGGGCCGAGTGTGAATCCACGCGAGCCACCCGGGGCAGGTACGCTCGCTCTCCGCGATCATTGAGCGCGATCTCGCCCATGGATTCGTCGGCATCGATCTCACGTCCGCACTCCGGACATTTCACGCCGCCCGCGGTGCTGACCGGCATGCCAACCAGTGTGTATTTGCAACCCGGGCACGATCCGCACTCGCGGATCAAGCGGCGAATGCTCCGCCGCAGCAACTGATCGTTCACGATCAGCCCGCCCAGCAGTCCGGCACTGACGCCGACGATCGCTGAGAGCACGACTTGGAAATAGAAGTCATCCCCTGGGATCACCAGCCGACGCCCGAACAGTCGCCCGATGAGCACGAGCGCGACCGTGACCGAGATCATGATGACGATCATCGCCGCGAGCAGGAACGCCGCCCGAAGCGCTTTCCCTCGCCAGGAAGCGCGGGCCGCGCCCATGAACTGTCGGCACTGGTCATCGCTGAAGCGATCAAGCTCGGGGATCGCGCGGTAAGGTTTGAGCCGAAGGAGACGCATGGTCTACTGCCGGTGTACCGATCGACACGCCGATCGGTGGCAGATGCCGTTTACTTTTGCGGCTCGGGAGCGCGCACGCTCACGATTTGTAGAACTTCCAGAACCGCCAGCCGAGGAAGCCCAGCAACCCCATGCACGCGAGCATGACGTAGACCCAGAACATGTTCGTCGTGCCCGCGAGGCGACTCATGCCGACCGAGCCGGGCAAGTATTGGAGCGCGATGGTTCCATCATCGGGAAAGGGGAAGTCCTGTTCCACGGTCACGGTTTCCTTGCGTTCGCTGCCGCCATCGTCAAAGACGCCGGTGACTTCATAGACGGTGCGTGTCGCCGATCGACGGCTGCCCTTGTACGCGAGCGGAACCTTTCCCGTCACCCTCGCGGCCACGTCTTTTCCAGAGATCGCGTAGCGGAGCTCGGTGAAGCTCATGAAGAGCGACATGACAAACAGCACGATCGCGCCGAGCATCAGGGACATGACGCGGGTTTCGCTCATGGAGCCTCCTATTCACGCCACTGTTCCGCTTGGCATTCGCGTACTTTACCCGCGCCCCACCGCATCCACCGCCTCGGCGGTCAACACGCCCTCGGCGAAGCTCGCCAGCACCCCTCGGTTGCCCGTCTGGGCCGCCTCAGCAAAGGCCAGAAGCTGCTTGGCGAATCGCACCTCATGCGTCTCGACGGTGAGCACTTCCGCCGCGCCGCCGCGGGAGGATTGGAAGACGAGTTCGGTCGGCTTGAGATAGTCGTAGCTCAGCGTGCCCTCGGTGCCGACAAGAGAGACGGTGAAGCGGTCGGGTTCCATCCAGCCCGAGAGGATCACGCCGCCGACGCCCGGATAGATCGAGCCCTGGACGGCGGACTTGACGATCGCCGTCGCGCTCGACTCGCCGCGGCCTTCCCACGCGAACTCCTTCACGCAGGCCTGCATCTTGGGCGTGCCCACCAGGAAGAGGAAGAGGTCCAGCGAGTGGCACCCGGTGTCGATGAACGACCCGCCGCCGGAGACGGCCGGATCGCTCATCCACTTCTCGCGCAGTGCGGGAAAATACGTCGCGAAGCAGTTCTCGAATCGCGTCAACTTCCCGATCTTGCCGCCGGCGGTCAGCTTCTTCATCTCCACAACGCCCGGCGTGAAGCGGTGGCAATACGCCAGAGCCGTGACCAGCTTCGGATACTGCTGCACCATCTCAGCGAGTTTCTTCGCATCGGCCAGATGGTGCGCGATCGGCTTCTCGGCCAGCACGTGCAGCCCGGCCTTCAGGCACTTCTCGATGATCTGTATGCGAGCGCTGGGCGGCGTGCACACCACCACGCCGTCGGCCTGGGCCTTGCCGCCGGCTCGGGCCGCGAGAAAGGAGTCCACCGAGTCAAACTGCTCGGCGGCGTGATCGGTCGCCAGCTTGGTGCGATTGGCGGGGATCGGATCGATCACCGCGCTGATGGCCAGTTTCTGGCTATTGGCCTTGACCCCCGCCGCGTGGGCGTTGGAAATGCCGCCGGCCCCGATGATCGCAAGCTTGAACGCTCCATTGCTGGCCATGACGAACCTTCCTGAATGCCGGAAGCGCAACGCGTACGATCCCGGCGTGTTTGCGTGTCCATCCACTCCACCCGCCACCGAATCACGGTGGGTCGCAAGGGTAGCCATGATCTCCCCAGTTTCTCGCACGCTCGCGATCTCTGCCGCCCTGTTGGCCTTTGTGCTGGTGGGTGCCAGAGTGCTTCACGCTCAAACGGGCTCCGCCCCAGAAACCCCCAATGCCGCGCCCAAGCCGGGTGACCCGAAGCTGGAGGAGAAAGCCCCGGCCAAGCCCTTTGCCGAGCCGGAAGTTCGCGGCACGTGGGTCACGACCACGGGCAACACGGCGATCTCCAGTGCGCAGAACACCGCCGAGACCATGCGGCGTCTGCGCGAGATCGGGCTGAACACCGTGTATGTCGAAACCTGGAAGAACGGGTACACCCAGTTCCCCTCCAAGGTGCTCGAACGGGTCATCGGCATTGATCGCCGACCCGCACTCATGCCGCAGGACCCGAGCGACAAACCCGAAGACGTCCGCCAGTTCGGCCGAGACCTTCTGCAAGAGACCCTGATTGAGGCCCACCGCAACGGGCTCATCTACATCGCATGGTTCGAATACGGCTTCATGGCCGCCCACAAGGACACCATGAACCACCTCCGCAAGGACAAGCCCGAGTGGCTGAGCCGCGACATCAAGGGCAACGAGGTGGCGCCCAACGGCTTTGTCTGGATGAACCCTCTGCATCCGGAGGCCCGCCGCTTCCTGATCGATCTCGTGGTTGAAGCGATCGACAAGTACGATCTCGACGGCATCCAACTCGATGATCGCATCGTCTGGCCCTACTACACCATGGGCTATGACGATTACACCAAGAAGCAATACGCCAGGGATCACGACGGCAAAGAGCCGCCCGCCGATCCGAAGGATGCCGAGTGGACCCGCTGGCGCATCGCCAAGGTCAATGAGTTCAGCAAGATGTTCGTGCAGGAAGTCCGTGCCAAGCGCCCGGGCATCATCATCTCGCTCAGCCCTGCGGTGTATCCGTGGTGCTTGGAGAACTACTTGCTTGAGTGGCCCAAGTGGGCTGCGTGGACGAGTGCCGACGCGCTCAAGCTCCCCGGCGACTGGGTCGGCAACGGCATCACGCCCAACTGGGACGAGTTCATCCCGCAGAACTACCGCTTCAGCTATGACTCCTATGAGAAAACATGGATCGATCAGATCAAGCACATGAACATGCTGGGCAAGGGTCGCGTCGCCGAGATGTATCCTGGCATCCGTCTCGTCGGCGAGGGCAAGGATTCAAGCTGGGAAGATCTGAAGAAATCCGTTGAACTCTCGCGCACGAGCGGCAACAAGGGTCACGTGCACTGGTTCAGCCGCGGCGTTCTGGACGTCTTTCCCGATCAGCTCACGAGTTTCTATGACGTGAAGGCCACCGGCCCGATCGCCCACCCAAGGTTCGGTGCCAACTGGCGCATGCTCAGTATCCCGCTGGTTTCACGAGTTGAGAAGTCCGCGATGAAGAAGAGCTGGTCGCTGGTCACGGTGCCCAACGGGACGTATCGCGTGATCGAACGCACCGCCAAGAAGCCATGGCGGTATCGCCCCGGTGCATCGGTCACGGTCTCGCCCGAGCGGCCCGGCGCGGCACAGAACATTGTCACCGAGATGGATATCGAAGCCCTTGAACTGCTGATCGATCGTCGCCCGGAGCTGGGCGGTGGCGGCACCAATCCACGACCGAAGCGACCCTGACCAGTGCTCGACCTGCCGGATTGGCAGGAAATCGCTCGGAAATGGACGAACGCCTAGTCTTGGGTCAGCCGATATCCCTTATTCGAAGCCTGTGCACCCGCCGGGCGAAACCGCACGGGTGCTGAACCGAAATCACTGTGGGCGTCGTAGAACACTCAAGCCCTCGCAAGTTCGTCGTTCGCTCTCGCACCAACCCACATGCACGACACCACCCGATCCACTGCCCTTTCAGATCTCATCCGCGTTGCCGCCGACGAAGGCTCTGAAGGCAAGCGATCGCGCTCCGGCGATTCGGGAAAGAACTCCCCGGGTTCTGGTGGTGATGGTGGTGGGGGGCCTGGCAAGCCGGGTGTGCCGAATCCGTTGCGTCCGAGCCGCGGGCTCTTCGGTCTGGTCATGGTGCTGATGGTCGCGGCGATGCTGTTCATGCTGCTGAGCAACTTTCAAGGCTCAAGCAAGCGGTTCAAGGATTTCCAAGAACTCCGCACGATGTACGTCGAGAATCGTCTCACCGAGCTCGCCGTGAGCGATTCGGCGATCACGGCGAAGACAACGACCTGGCCCGGGATGCCCGACGGCGAGCCGGTGGAGGTCGTGCTTCCGATCAGCCCGTCATCCAAGGCGTTTTATCTGAAGGAACTCAAGGACGCTCGTCCGGACAACGTCAGCTTCCGCGAAGTCTCCAATCCATTCTGGCAGCAGCTTCTGATTTCGCTTCTGCCGGTTGTACTCATCATCGCCGTGATCTGGTTCTTCATTGCCCGCGGGCTGCGATCTGCGGGTGGCGGAGCGGGCGGAATGCTCGGATCCTTCGGCAAGTCTCGTCACCGCACCCTGACGAAGGAAAACGTCAGCGTCACCTTCAACGATGTTGCTGGCATCGAGGAAGCCAAGGACGAAGTCACCGAGATCATCGAGTTCCTCAAGAATCCCAAGCGGTTTATGAAACTCGGCGGGCGAATCCCCCGTGGCGTGCTGCTCATCGGCGAGCCCGGGTGCGGCAAGACGCTGCTTGCCAAGGCGATCGCCGGCGAGGCCGACGTCCCGTTCTTTTCGATCTCGGGTTCGGACTTTGTCGAGATGTTCGTGGGCGTCGGCGCCAGCCGCGTGCGAGACCTCTTCAAGCAGGCGAAGGAATCCGCGCCGTGCATCATCTTCCTGGATGAGATCGACGCCGTCGGGCGTCGCCGCGGCGGGGGCTTTTCCTCTGGCGGGCACGATGAACGAGAGCAGACGCTGAACGCCATTCTGGTGGAGATGGACGGCTTCAACTCCGCCGATGGCGTGATTGTTGTCGCGGCCACCAATCGGGCCGATGTTCTCGACCCCGCGCTGACCCGTCCGGGGCGATTCGATCGTCAGATCACCGTTCCTCGTCCGGATGTGAAGGGCCGTCTGGAGATTCTGCAGGTCCACGCCAAGAAGGTGAAGCTCGGGCCCGATGTCGACATGGAGCGTGTCGCCCGCGCCACGCCGATGTTCTCCGGTGCCGATCTCGCCTCGCTGATCAATGAAGCCGCGATTGCCGCGACGCTGCACAACAAGGACTTCATCGAGCAGGAAGATCTTGAAGAGGCCCGGGACAAGGTGAAGTTCGGGCGAGCCAAGAAGAGCCGCGTGCGCGAGCAGGAAGACAACAAGCTCGTTGCCTATCACGAGGCGGGCCACGCGATTCTTCAGGCGCTGCTCCCGGATGCCGACCCGTTGCACAAGGTCACGATCATCCCGCGTGGGCAGGCGGGCGGGGCAACGTTCTCACTCCCGAACAAGGATCGCATGGGGTATGGATTGAAGTGGCTCTCCTCCACGATGAAGGTCCTCTGCGGCGGGCGCATCGCCGAGGAAAAGGCCATGGGCGACGTCTCCAGCGGTGCATCCATGGATATCGCGCAGGTCACCAGCATCGCCCGTTCGATGATTCTGGAGTGGGGCATGAGCTCTCGGCTCGGATTCGTGCGATACGCGGGCGCCGACACGCGCGAAATGGTCCTGCCCGAGAAGGACTATTCCGACGAAACGGCTCGGCTCATCGACGAAGAAGTGCGCCGCATTGTCGACGAGGCCTTTGCCGAGGCGAAGTCGCTTCTGGAAGCGAACTGGGAAAAGGTCGTCGCCGTTGCCGAGGCGTTGCTGAAGTACGAGACCCTTGGCGTGGACGAAGTCCGCAAGCTCATGCGGGGCGAGGCGCTCGGCAAGCCCACGGTGAGCGATCTGCTCGCCGCAGAGGCGAAGCGCGACGCATCACCGGCTGTTGCGAAACCTGCTGTAAGTGCACCGCCGGAGATTCCGACGAACGTGCTGCCCCGGCCAGCATGACCCAGGGCGTCGCTTTGGGCGGTGTATGAAAAGCGGTGATACGCGCACGGCCAGCCCGTCATACGTCATCGGGTTCAGAACTGTGGCCATGCAGAGGCACGGCCTGATCGCCCCGAGGAGTCAGGGAAGGATGAGCATGGCGTCGCCGAAGGAGTAGAAGCGGTAGCGGTGAGCGATGGCCTGTGCGTAGATGTGTTTCAGACGGGAGATGGCCTCGACCGCGTGAGCGGAAGATGTTGGCTGAGGGGGAGACTCAGGCGGGACATGTGTGCCGCCAGATGCAGATTGGGAAGCAGAGGCAGAGGTGAGCCCAGGACGCGACGCGAGGAACGCGGCAACCATGGCCAGAAGCGTGGTCTGCGGCAGGTGGAAGTTGGTCAGCATCGCCTCGACGTGTTTGAACTGATAGCCAGGCGAGATGAGAATGCTCGTGTCCTTGCAGCGGACGCGGAGCATCTCGTCGGTTGTATCGAAAGACTCGAGCGTGCGGGCGGCAGTGGTCCCGATGGCAAGAACTCGGCCGCGAGGCGCGGGCGGTTGCGCGTGGGCGGCGGCGATGGCCGACGCCGTGGTTTGCGGGACATAGCACCATTCCGAGTGCATGGGGTGATGTTCGATGAACTCTGTTTCGACCGGTTTGAAGGTCCCGAGGCCGACATCGAGGGTGACATCGTGTTGGCGAACGCCTGAATCGCGGAGGCGGAGCAGCAGGTCGGGCGTGAAGTGGAGTCCGGCAGTGGGGGCGGCGACTGAGCCGTGGCCCGGGCGCTCGTCCTTCGTGGATGCGTAGACGGTTTGGTATGTGGCCCGATCGCGGTCGTCGGCGATGGCGTCGTGGTGCTTGCGACGCGCCGCGAGGATGTACGGGGGAACCGGCGTGAGCCCGATGAACTCAAGGAGGTCGGCGGCGGTGAGCCCGGGGGTGAGTGCGAGGGATTCAGACTCGACGAGCACGATCCAGCCCGCGGCGGGAGAGGATGGTGACGTGCTCTGGACGCGCTCGATGAGTCTCAGGCGGACGCCCGAGTCGCGGTCATGGCGATCAAGTAGGTTGACGAGGACCCCGGGTCTGAGCCGGCGCATCTTGAGAAGGACGATCCAGATCGGACCGCGATTGGCATGCTCGTGGGAGGTTAGGGCGGGTTGGACGTAGAGCCCTTCGACCTGGCCATTGGTGTCGGCACGAACGCCGCGGAATCGAGCGGGGAGGACGCGCGTGGCGTTGACGACCATGACGTCCGGGGGCATCGCGCTGCGGAGATCTGGCGGGCGCAGGATGTCAGGCAGATCGCGGATGAGTCGGTGTTCGATGCGCGCGGGGTCGGAGCGCGAAACAACGAGCAACCGCGCGGCGTCACGCGGCTCGGCCGGTCTGGTGGCGATGAGCTCTTCCGGGAGTGCGAAATCGAGGTCGTCAGTACGGAGCATTGGTGTGTTTCGGAAGCACTTCATGTGGCGATGAAGCAACACGCGGTGCAGATGGAACTTGGGGAAAATGGGCGGGTGATATCGAAAGTCGATGTCCGCCGCGGTGCGGGCGATGTTATCGGGTTCACCGCCCGCGCGGTGCGGCGGCATCCGGTTCGTTCATGTCTGGGGAGTGCGTTGCGAGTTTGCGCCAACTTTCAGATCGGGCGATTGTGCCGCGGAACTCCGGCGCGAGGGTGGCGGGTGCGCGAATGGTGAGTGCGTGGGCGGGCTGCGGTATGCCGACGTGCTTCGTGCGGAGAACCAACGCGAGGGTCTGGTTCGGGAACTTGGTCGCGCGCCGGACCATGGGGAGTTTCTTCGGAGCGGGGACCTGCGCCGGATCGAGCGCAGCCCGGATTCGTTCGAGCGTGGGGGCACAGTGGTCAATCGCGTGGAAGATGGCCGCGAGCGGGCGCGAGGGGTGGCGACGGTTGCGGTTGACCGGGGCCAGAAACCTGAGCAGGTTGCGGGACCGCCGGAGCATGGGTTTCGGCGGGCAATGTGTGGTCGTCTGGATTTGCTCGGGTAACCGCGGCGGCATGAGCGTTCGCGTGTGCGAAAGCAGACGAACGCATGCGAGCCGCTTTCGTTGATCGTCGTGCGACGACGGCCGCGCTGGTGATATCCCGGGGCCTGGACCGATTCTGCGTCAGGGGTGTGTTCGCAGGCTCTTGGGTGTCAACGCCAGACTTTCGCAGGGGGCGGGGAAGTTGTAAACTGTTATGGCCGCGTGTCTGTGAGGGCGCGGGCGTGTCGGACCGACGTGCGCCCAGTGGGGCGTGAAGGCGGCGCGTGCGTTGTGGACCCTTTTCATCCTGGCCGAGATGGCCGGGGTGTGTGGAGTGATGCACTATGGCGGTCGCGAATCCAGCGGACATCCGGAACATCTGTCTGACGGGCCATGCGGGGAGCGGGAAGACGACGCTCGCGGAGCGGCTGCTGTTTGCGGCGGGCGTCACGAAGCGGATGGGGACGGTGGAAGAAGGCAACACGGTGAGCGATTGGACGGACGGCGAGAAGCATCACAAGCACTCGCTGCAGCCGAGCGTGATGCACCTTGGTTTTGAGGGGCACGATGTCAATCTGATCGACACGCCTGGGCTGATGGATTTTCTGGGGCACTCGATCGCGTGCCTGCCGGCGGTGGAGACGGTGGCGGTGGTGGTGGACGCGGTGCGGGGGATCGAGACGGTCACGCGGCGGATGATGGCGGTGGCGGAAGAGCGAAACCTGCCGCGGATGATCATCGTGAACAAGATGGAGCTCGCGGAGGCGGATCTGGAGATGCTGACGGAGCAGATCCGCGACACGTTCGGGATGATGTGCCTGCCCATAAATCTGCCGACGCCGGGGCGGAAGGATGTCGTGAATGTGTTTGAGCATGACGGGAAGGATGCGAAGGGGGATCAGGCGGAGTTTTCGAGCGTGCACGATGCGCACAAGCGGATCGTGGAGCAAGTGATCGAGGTGGATGAAGAGCTGACGATGCAGTATCTGGAGAAGGGGGAGGACGGTGGATTTGATCCGGTGAAGCTGCACGCGGCCTTCGAGCGAGCGCTTGAGCAGGGGCACCTGGTGCCGATCTGCTTTGTCTCGGCGAAGACGGGGGTCGGCATCGATGATCTGCTGCACGTGTTCGCGTCGCTTTGTCCGGCGCCGACGGAAGTGAATCCGGCGGAGTTCCTGAAGCGCGACGATGCGGGTGGGAACGAGCGGGAGTACAACCCGAGTCCGGACGCCATGCGCCCGCTGATTGCGCACATATTCAAGGTGACGCAGGACCCGTTTGTCGGAAAGCTGGGGATCTTTCGCGTGCACCAGGGGGTGATTCGTCAGAAGCAGGATCTGCTGTTGGATGATCAGAAGAAGGCGGTGCGCATCGGGCACATGTTCCGCTTGCAGGGCAAGGACCACGTTGAAGTGATGGACCTTGGGCCGGGGATGATCGGAGCCGTCGCGAAGATCGACGAGGTGAAGCTCAACAGCGTGGTGCACGAGAGCCACGAGGCCGACAACGTCCGGATCAAGCCGCTGCCGATGCCCAAGCCGATGTACGGGCTGGCGGTGGAGTTGAAGAACCACGCCGACGAGACCAAGTTCTCGGCCAGCGTGCACAAGCTGACGGCGGAGGACCCGAGCTTTGTCTG
>JAIEOW010000025.1 GCA_019750095.1 Phycisphaerales bacterium | reverse complement strand
TGCTGCTGCGAGTATATTTGTGCGTACTGCATACGCGTACATCCTCCGTACCCCTCCCCTCCCAGCCCCCTCCCAAAGCCCGACTCTGCCCGCGCTCAGCCCATCGCCCGCTCGCGGACCTCGGCCCCCTCAACCAGGCCCTCAGCAAGCGTCACTACGCGGTCGGCTCTCGCCGCCACTTCGCGGTCGTGCGTGACCATGACAATGGTCCGCCGCCCCCCCAGATCGTCGCGGGTACCGGCTATCGCTTCGAGGATTGTCCCCCCGGTTTTGTGGTCCAGATTTCCCGTTGGCTCATCTGCGAGCAGCATCGGGGGGTCATTGATGAGTGCCCGGGCAATCGCCGTGCGTTGCCGTTCGCCACCGGAGAGTTCGTTCGGGCGGTGCTTCAAGCGATGTCCGAGTCCGAAAGATTCCAGGAGCACCCGGGCCCGCTCGGTCAGCTCGCCGCGTTTCTTCATGTATCCCAGAGTGCCGTACCGGCGCATCGCCGGCAAGAGCACATTCTCAACCACCGACAACTCGGGGAGCAAGTGGTAAAACTGGAACACAAAGCCAACCGAGACATTCCGGTACTGATCCAACTCTCTTGCGGAGATGGTGGTGAGTTCCTCGCCGCGGAACCGAACGCTGATGGGTCCCGCGGCCGGATTGCTCACATCGTTCCGATCAGGGCGATCCAGCCCACCCAGAATGTGCATCAGCGTGCTTTTGCCTGAGCCCGAGGCACCCAGAATCGCGACCCACTCGCCCTCATGCACATCAATGGACACGCCGCGGAGCACCGGCACGTCGACTCGGCCCATGCGATAGGTCTTGCGCACGTTCCGCGCCCGCAACATCGGTTCGCCTGCCGCCGTTTTCTCCACCGGGTTCACGCGTGCTCGCTCCATGATCTTGACGAGATCTTTACTCGAACCGCAAGGCCCGCACCGGGTCCATCCGCGCGGCCCGCACCGCCGGAATCAACGCGCCCAGCACGCTGAACACCAGCGCCGAGCCCCCGACGATCGCGGCCTTGCCGAACTCCACCTTGCTCGGAATCTCTGGCAGGTAATACGTCTCCTGGCTCCAGACTGCGATGCCCATCGCTCGCCCCAGCCAGTCGTGCACCTCGTTGATGTTCCAAACAAGCAGACACGCCATGAGCAGCCCGAGTCCCGCACCGGATACGCCGATCACCAGCCCATAGCGCAGCCAGAGCCACGCGACCCCCGCGCTCGAACATCCCACCGATCGCAGAATCCCGATGTCCTTGGTCTTCTCGCTGATCATCGACCAGAAGATCGTCAGGATCAGGATCGAGCACACTCCGGAGATAATCGTCAGCAGCACCAGCACCGTCACCGTCTCGCGCCGCACCTGCCCGATGAACATCGCGAAGTTCCGCTCCCACGTGCTGATGTTGTCGTTCTGCACCATCTGCTGGAACGTCGGCACCTGGCCGTCAAAGTCCGACGCGAACTGCTGATAGACCGCCATGCACCGCTCGCGCAGCTCCTCGGCTTTGACACCGGGCTTGGCCTTCACCAGCACCATCGTCACCTTGGCCGTGGTCTGGCCAACGACCTTCGGCGCGGGGGGCTCGCCGGTCGCGGGATCGATCTCAAACGGATTGCTCGGCGTCTCGACCTTCTCGCCCGCCTCCATCTTCAGCAGCTTCTGCATCGTCGCCAGCGGTACGAAGACGTTGTTCTTGTCGACCTCAAAGAACCCGCCGCGAAACTCGTTGGCCACCGGCAACCGGATCGAGGTCGTCGTCAAACTGCGTCCGCCCGCATCCACCGGCAGCATGTTGATCACCACGCTGCGCGAAGGCATGAACGCGCTGGACCAGCGATTCTGCCCGTCGCTTCGGCGTGTGCCGATCACCGCCGGCGCACTGTACCACCCGCCGGGCCGGCGCTTGGCGATCCCGGCGAGCTCGATCCCCGGCACCGCCGCCGGTTCGATCGCGCCCGTGCGTGGATTGCGCACCGTGAGCGTCTGTCCATCCTTCAGCATTTGCTCCCAGGATCGAAATGAGCCGGGCTCGGGAGGATCGTTTGGGCGGCCGTCGATCATGGGCGAGTTGCGCAGATCCCGCTCCATCCGCATCGGCCACTCGGGATCCAGCCGCGGATCTTCGCCAAGCGCGTCCTTCGGAACCGGCTTCGCCATCGGCCGCCAGAACAGCGCATCCCCATACGCCGAAACCTTGGCAAAGCGCTCGTCGATCCCCTGCACCGTGACTCCGAAAGCCCGATCGTCGGGGAGTGAGATCATCCCGAACCCGCGGATCATCGGGGCCGCGGCCTCAACGGCCGGGTCCTTTTCAAGCCGCTGGATCAACTCCTCATAGTGCCCAAACCCGACGGTGGGCCAGACGATGCTGACATCGCCCTCGAGCTTGCGCCCGATCTCAAGGAAGATGTTCAAAAAACCGCCCATGACCGACCATGACGTCAGCGTCAAAAAGCTGCAGAGCGCGACCGCGATGGTCGCCAGCCAGGGCATGATCTTGCTGAAGAGGTATCGACGGGTGAGCAGCGATTGATACACGGTGGCAAACCGTAGGAGGCCAATCGCAGGCAACACCCTTTGACCTCATCATGGCGCAACCCGAAGACTGTACTGAACATATCGCCAGCGATCCGGCGATCCACCACGGTGAACCGTGCATCAACGGCACACGCGTGGCCCTCAGCGTGATCGTGGGCAGCGTTGCCGACGGAGACACGGTTCAGCAGATTCTGACCAGCAATCCGCAGATCACCGCAGAGGACATTGGCGCGGCGTTGCGATCGGCGACGTTGGCAGTACACGGTTACGCGGTTATTCAGCCCTGACGAGCGTCGTGTTCGACAGAGAGCATCGGCGAAAGATCTCCGGGGAAGACCTTTCTTTCCACGTCTCCGAAACTCGGCTTCGAGGCGACACATCCAGCGTGATGGCCGAGGGCATTGGTTGGTCAGTCCCGAGTCCGAAGCGTCTCACCTAGAATCCAGCGTGCGTGAGACTGTCTATATCGAGACCACGATCCCTTCGTACTACGCGTCAAAGCGAACGGGCATGGAGTTCGACATCGCTCGGACCCGTCAGTGGTGGGATGCCGACCTCGCCAAGTACGATGCCTATATCTCGCCAGTCGTCATCGATGAACTGATCGAGGGCGACTATCCCACGAAGCAAGAGTGCCTGGATCTTGTTCGCAGTCTTCCAGTTCTCGCAATCAACGGTGAGGTGATCGCGGTCGCCGAAACGTACGTGGCGTCAAAGGTCATGCCCGGCCCGCCAGTGCGCGACGCCCTGCATGTCGCGTTCGCCTGCTTTTATCGCATGGATTATTTGCTCACGTGGAACTGCGTTCATATCGCGAATGCAAACAAAACCAAGCATCTGCGCGTTGTGAACACCCCCCTTGGTCTCAATACTCCACAGATCATCACCCCGCACATGCTCCGAGCGCCGGAGACTCACGAATGACGCCACACCAGAGCCAACCCCACGTCCCGGAACCGCGTAACGATGCTCCTGAGGGGCCGATCGTCCGCGAGGTGCGTGCGCGTGCGGAAGCCATCTGCAAGCGGTACAACGACGACCTTCGCACCTATGCCTCCCACCTTCTGGAGCTTCAGGAGTCGCACCGACACCGAGTTGTTGATCAACCCAGAATCGTCTCTTCCGCTCCCTCCAACTCCAAGCCCGCCGCCTAATCATCGCTTTCTTCTCTTCAGAAGCAACACATCCGAGTTCCGCTGTGCTCCGCATCGGCCACGTCCAACTCCAGTCCAACCTCCTCCTCGCGCCCATCGCCGGGTATTGCGATCTCGCTTTTCGCACCATCTGCCGTCGCTATGGCGGGC
Source organism: Phycisphaerales bacterium (assembly GCA_019750095.1). Lineage (GTDB taxonomy): Bacteria > Planctomycetota > Phycisphaerae > Phycisphaerales > UBA1924 > UBA4658. The sequence goes on along the minus strand of JAIEOW010000025.1, from coordinate 58,121 downwards.
TGGGGCTCGCCTGCACTGACCTCCTCTCACCCCAGGGCCTTCTCCGCGGCACGGCCACCTCGCTCGATCTCGCGCAGACCAATGACTTTGACAAGCCCGTGGGCATGCAGCTCTATGGCGGCGAGCCCGGCATCATGGCCGACGGCGCGCTCTGGGCTCGCGATCACGGGGCCACGATTATCGACATCAACATGGGCTGCCCGGTGGACAAGGTGACCAAGAAAGATGGCGGGTCGCGGCTGCTCTGCATCCCCGACACCGCCGAGCGCATCGTCGATGCCGTCGTCAATGCCGTGGGCAAAGGGTCGAATCCCGTTCCCGTCACCTGCAAGATGCGGCTGGGCTGGTTCGACGATCAACCCATCGCCGAGTGGCTCGCCCCGCGGCTTGTCAAGGCCGGCGCGTGCATGATCACCATCCACGGCCGCACCACGCAGCAGAAGTTCTCCGGGACCGTGCAGTACGAGGGCATCCGCCGCGTCGTCGCAGCGATCAAGGCCGAGCACCCCGGCATCCCCGTCATCGGCAATGGCGACGTCACCGAGCCGCACCACGTGCCGGAGATGATCGCCCGCACCGGTTGTGATGGCGTGATGATCGGTCGCGGCGCGCTCTCCACACCCTGGATCTTCCGCGACGCGCACGCGCTGATGACCACCGGCGTCATCCCGCCCCCCCCGGGTGTCGAAGAGATCATGCAGATCATGCGTGACTACTTCGACCTCATGCGAAGATATCGGACTGATCATTACGCCATGGTCCAGATCCGCAGACGCGTCTCCTGGTTTGCCAAGCGGCTCCCCCACTGCAAGCCGTTCAAGGAGACGCTTCGGACCGCCCCGGACTCGGAAGCGGTGTATGCCGCCCTGGACGCATTTTCCCGTGGAGAACTGCGATCTCGCCCACCCCGGGGTCAAGATGATCAGCAGGAAGTCGAAGATTCCGGCTCTTCCGGCCCGAACGCCGAAGCTGAAGCCGCGTAAAACCGGACTGCCCGGTCCTCGGACTGTGCATTTCCTCGAGACCAACCCACTTCCACCCGTCAGGAGTTTTTCAGATGCCCGTTCAGTCACGAATCTCTACCCGTCTCATGGCCCTCGCGCTGGTGGTCGGCCTTGCCGCCCCGCTCGCCCTTGCTCAGGAAGCAAAGAAGACCGTCGATGAGGTCAAGGGTGGCCTTGCCCAGCAGGTGAACACCGCACCGCCCGGGACCCCCGCCGCGCCCAAGATCGTGCAGACCCAGCCCGCCGCGGCTTTGCCCGAGGCCCTGAAGCTCAGCGCGACGGCGCACAACTTCGGCGACATCCCGGACACCGATCCGGTCGAGCACACCTTTGAGTTCACCAACATCTCTGACAAGGAGATCACGCTCGCCGTCGCCGCCAGCTGCGGGTGCACCGTGCCGACGATGGAGAAGACGACCTACAAGCCCGGCGAGTCCGGCAAGGTCACGGCGCGTTTCGACCCCAAGAACCGCACCGGCCCGCAGACCAAGACCCTGACCTACACCATCACCAACCCTCAGGGCGTTTTCGCCCAGCAGATCGCGACGCTGACCTCCAACGTCCGCGCTCTGGTGATGTACGACCCGCAGAAGATGTTCCTCAACGAGGTCGATCACGTGGATGGCCAGACCACCACGCTCATGGTCAACGGGCGCAAGGACGACTTCAAGGTCACCAAAGCCACCTCCAGCAGCGATTTCGTCAAGATCACCGTCGGCGAAGCCAAGAAGACCGAAGTCAACGGCGAGCAACTCACTCAGGTTCCGCTTGAGCTGAGCGTCGGCAAGGGCGCACCCATCGGCAACCTCCAGGCCCAGCTCGAAATCACCACCAACGACGATCGCGTCAAGCCCGCTCAGTACTTCGTCGGCGCCGACGTCGTCGGCGACGTCAAGCCCAGCCCGGCACAGGCCATCCTCCGCGTCAACGACCCCGCCACCGCCTTCACCACCAACATCCGCATCGACGCCCGCTCCGGCACTGCGTTCAACATCCTCTCGGTCGAAGTTGACGCCCGCAAGGACATGCGCGCCGTTGCCGACGTTCAGAAGGAAAACGAAGGCAAGGCCTACACCATCACCCTCTCCGGCGTCACCCCCGCCGAGCCCGGCATGGTTCAGGGCTTCCTCATCATCGCGACCGATGCTCGCGGCGGTGAGACGCTCCGCGTGCCCTTCACCGCCGTGGTGCGTCGCCCGGCGACCGGCGTGCCCGTGCCGACCGCGCCGGTGGCACCGGTCGCCCCGAGTCAGATCCCGCCCCAGCGCATCGATCCGAGTCTGAAGAAGTAAGTCATCGGTCGACTCCGATTTTCGAATCGCTTCCGCCCCCGAGCCGCTCGTTCGCCTCCCACCTCCGGCGAAACTCTGCGTCTCGGGGGCGGCGGCACAATCACCCTCCGCGAGATCCCCCATGGCCTGCTGCGGATTCCAGACCCACATCCTCAAAGCCGTCGCTCTAGTTGCACTTGGCACCGGCGTCGGGTTGATCGATTCGGTCCGCCGACCAATCACCCTCGGCGGCCGAATCACAGGTGTGGATATCAACGACGCCCTCGGTGGCGGCAAAGCAACCCCGGCGATACCTGCGCCCGGTCCATCGGACAAAGCCCCGGAGCCGCAGTCAGCCCCAACGCCTGCGGCAACCACCGCCGAGCTCAAACCCGGCGACCCCGGCTGGCAACCCACGCCCAAAGACAAGCTGCCCCAGGGTCAGATCACGCTGGACGAAGCCAAGCGGGCGTTCGACAACGGCGCAAGCTTTGTCGATGCCCGTCGCAAGGAGGAGTATGAGGCCGGGCACATCCAGGGCGCGATCCGGATGAACCTGAAGAGCTTTGAGAACGGCAATCCCCCGATCATGGCCATGATCCCCCGAGATGGGGTGGTGATCGTCTACTGCGGCGGCGGCAAGTGTGACGAATCGGAACGCGTCGCCGAGCAACTGAACAACTCGGGATACTCCAAGGTGTTCATCATCCACGATGGGTTTCCGGGCTGGAACACGATGAAGTTCCCAACTGAAACCGGGGAGGGACTCCAGTGAATACATCAAGACCCAAGGTTTTCAAGGGTCCTGGCTTGATCGGGCTGCTCGGCGTGCCGGCTCGGCTGGCGGTCGGGGCCTTGTTCATTTACGCCGCGTGGATGAAGATCGGGCCGAGCAATGGCCCGCAGGTCTTCAGTGCCTCGATTCAGGCGTACAAGCTGGATATTCCCGATCATCTCATCGCTTTGGCGACCTTCGGGGTGCCCTGGACCGAGCTGCTGGTGGGCGTGACGGTGATTCTGGGGTTCTGGACGCGAGCGTCGGCAGCGGTCATCGCCGGGATGCTCCTGATGTTCGTCGGGCTTGGCATCTCGGCCCTGGCTCGCGGGTTGGAGATCAAGTGCGGGTGCTTTGGGGATCGGACGCTCTTCTGCGCTGGCGGGGTGAGCGTGTGCCATGTGGCCCAGAACTGCGTGTTTGCCCTGATGGCTCTGGGGGTCTTCCTGTGGCCGCGACCGGCGTTTGCTTTGGACAACCTGTTGAATCGCCGGGCGAGCTGCTCGGCATGACCCGGGGCGGGTGACGGCCTAGTATCCCGATCCATTCCGAACCGTCGCCCGGAGGGCTTTGGCATGTGGCCAAGGCGTTTCGGGCAACCCCAAGACGGAGCAGTGCACAGCATGTCTCGATTCCCCCGATTCGGCGCTCAACCCAAGATCAAGGTCACCAAGGCCGGCCCGGCCGAGGTGCAGTATGTGGACTACAAGGACGTTGAGAACCTTCGGCGGATGATGTCCCCGAACGGGAAGATCTACGGGCGGAAGCGCCTGCAGACCTCGGCGCACGAGCAGCGGATGGTGGCACGGGCGATCAAGCAGGCCCGGTTCCTTGGGCTGCTGCCGTACACGTCGGCGACGCTGTGAAAAGATGAGTGTTGTGCAGTCGCGGTGTGGATGAACGCATTATGCTTTCGGCCATGAACAAACGTGACTATGCGCGCGTTGCGGCGGCGGTGCGCCCGGATGGCGATCGCGAGGCGTGCATGCGCGTCGTTGTGGAAGCACTTTGGGAAGAGCTCCATGACAAGGGATGCTCGTGGATCGGGTTCTATGTGAAGTCTCCGAACGCCCACGAGCTGGTACTCGGTCCGAGGCGCGACAAGCCGGCTTGCTCGCCGATTGGGATGCACGGGGCGTGCGGGCGCAGTTTCTTGAGAGTGCGGCCGCTGATCGTCACGGACGTGAAGAATCTAGGAGGGGGATACATCGCGTGTGATCCGCGAGATCGTTCGGAGGCGGTGCTGCCGTGCGTGGACAGCGATGGCGTGTGCTGGGGCGTACTGGATGCCGACAGCTTTGATGTCGATGCGTTCGGCTTGGAAGATGTCGCCGGAATGCACGAAGTGTTGTTGCGTGCTGGACTTACGAGCGTGCCGGCGGGTCCTGTGGAAAGTGTCTGAAGCGACTTGACGATTTTCCCAGAACATGCATGATGACTTTCGATGCGCCGCTATGGCGTCCAGGGAGTTCATCATGGGGAAACCTGCATCGCAACGGCGTAGAGAACCTCTCGAGATCAAGATATCGACGGCCACTGGTTTTGCTGATTCCACGGCGGGCTTGGATCGCTCTCACTTGATCGAGGCACGCGACAAGCTGTCGAGTCTCTACTTGAGCGAAGAGTGGACAGCTGGCGCTACGGCGGACACTCCGGAAATGAGCGACGTGCATGGCGTCGGAATCGGTCGGGGTGAAGAACGGGGCGAACTTGCGATCGTTCTCCTAACCCGGCCGACGCTGCGATCAAGGGATGCGGATCAGATCCGCTCGCGGGCCGAGAAGGAGAGCAAGCAGCAGGTGGTCGTTCGGCCCACTGCGGAGTTTGTGGCTCAGCCCGCGAGCTCTGCGGAAGCTGACGCATCTGCCGCGATGAGCACGGCACGAAATCCGACGGGTCCGGTGATGTTGGGCGACTCGTGCGGGCACGCGAACCTCGGCGGCTCGGGAACGCTGGGCACCCTTGCCTGGATGGATGATGGCACGCTCGTGGTGCTGAGCAACCAGCATGTCTTTTGCGATTCGAAGCTCAACGCGAATGTTGGGGATCCGATCCTCTCTCCGGGCCCGGGCGATGGGGGAACTTCGACGCGTAGTGTGATTGCAAGCTTTGAACGACACGGTTCGTTGTCTTTCAAATCGAAGGTGGTGAACGAAGTGGACGCGGCCTGCGCGTCGATCGACGTACACGCCCTTGGAAACGATGTTCGATCCCTCGGCCCGGTGCGAGGTACGATCGAGAAGGCGTGGACGGACCTGCTGGTTGCCAAGCACGGCCGCACGACCGGGCACACGGAGGGCAGAGTGGCTGTCGACAGCACCACGGCGAGAATCCGCTACCCCAAGGGTGTGATTGAGCTGACCAACATTTTTCTTGTGGAGAGCACGATCTCGGACCAGCCCTTTGGGGCGCGCGGCGACAGTGGCTCTGTAATTCCCTCTAGACAACAGCCAACCGCAGGGAGAAACCTACCAAGCGGGCTGCTCTTTGCGGTCAACGATAGAGGCGACGCGTTCGCATGTCAGATGGATCGGGTGTGTGCCTCGCTCAAGGTGACGCTGTAGCCGGTTTGGGGGGGCTTTCGGGTCACAAGGAGAAATTCGTCACGACGGCTTCTGAGCCAGTGGCGAATGGGCAACTTGGCATGGACGTTGCGACGATCAGGAGTATGCCTGCGGGATGAAAAGAACCGTCCGAGAACGCGGGCGTACAATCTTGGGGTTAAACATGCCTGCACCGTATCGAGTCAATGCTGAAGTAGTGAAGCTCAAGGTCGAACGCGAGCGTGAGTTGCTTGGCATTCCTGGCGTGATTGGCGTGGGGCTTGGCCGTGACAAGAATCAGGACGTGATCGTGATCATGTCCGAGCGGAATGACAAAAAACTCCACACGGCGGTGGAGAAGGTGATCACCGGCACGATGAAGTACATCATCCGGACGACGAGCCCGTTTCGGGCTGGGACGGCGGATTGAGCGTCAGATCGGTTTGCCCGAGACGGTGAGGGTTGTCGCGCGTGGAGCCGCGCCGTAGAGCTCTTCGGTGATGTCGTAGCAGCCGACCTTGATCTTTCGGCCGTCGGGATTGACGCCGGAATCGCGCATGAGGCGTTTGAGGGTGGCGGGGAGGCCGAACTCTTCGTCTTCGCGGAAGACGTCGCGTTGCTCGATGACGCCGACGCCACCGGAGTTTTTGTAGGCGGGGCCGCCGGCGAAGCGGTCGATGAGATTTTTGCAGAGCCCGGCGACGAGGTCTTCGGGCGCGCTGGCGCCGGCGGTGATGAGCACGGTGGCGTTGTGCGGGCCGCCCTTGACGTGCGCAAACCACTCATCCTGCAGTTCGCTGACATCATCAAGAAGGAACGCTGGGGTGCCGACGTTGCGGGAGATCTCGGTGAGGCGGACGGAGTTGGACGAGTTCTTGCTGCCGACGACGAGGACGAGGTCGCACTCGGGGGCGATCTGACGCACGGCCTGCTGGCGGTTGGTCGTTGCGTAGCAGATGTCGCTGGAGGGCGGATCCTTGATGCTGGGGAAGGCCTTTTTGAGCGCGTCGATGATGATGGCTGCGTCGTCGGTCGAGAGCGTGGTCTGGGTCAGATAGGCGACCTTGGTCGGGTCCTTGATCTTGAGAGAAGGGATGTCTTCCGGGCACTCGACGACCTGGATCGCGTCGGGGGCCTCGCCCCGGGTGCCGACGACTTCCTGGTGGTCGGCGTGCCCGACGAGGAGGATGTCGTAACCCTGGCGTGCGTAGCGGATGGCTTCGTTGTGGACCTTGGTGACGAGCGGGCAGGTGGCGTCGACCATGGTGAGGTTACGGACCTTGGCCTCTTCGCGGACGGCGGGAGAGACGCCGTGGGCGCTGAAGATGATGATCGAGCCGGCGGGGGCCTCGGCGACCTCTTCGATGAACTGCACGCCGCGCTCGCGGAAGCGGTTGACGACGTGCTTGTTGTGCACGATCTCGTGATAGACGTAAATGGCGCGGCCGGGATACAGGTCAAGCACCTGATCGACGACGTCGATGGCCATGTGCACGCCGGCACAGAAACCGCGAGGGCCCGCAAGGAGAATCCGCATAGAACCGATAGTATTCCGAGGGGGTCGCGCGGGATAGGACAGGTATCCGGGCGATCGCTGGATCGCCGAGTTGGTGCCGAACCGCACAGGCGAAAGCGGAGTGGCTGGATGTCGTGGTTCTGCAGCCCTCGGTCGAGCGTTCGGCACTGCATTCTCGAGTTCTGTGAGACCAAAGATGATCGTTGTTGTGCTCGGTCCTTTAGGGCGAAGCCCTCAGGGTGAGTAGCCGGGCGGTCGCCGCGAAGCGGCACCCCCGGAGCGTGCTGCCAAGGCGGTTCGGCACCGCGACAGCGGTGCGGGAGGGTGTTTTGTCGCGGTCAGAATGAAGCCGCCAATACCGTATGTTTGTGCACGGACGTTCCTGCACCACTACCGTGGTGCAGAAGACTTGCACAACAACGTGCGGGGGTGCCGCTTCGCGGCGACCCCCGCCTATGCATCTTGACGGCTTCGCCGTCAGAGCGAAGCGCGTCGGGTAGCGACGATTGTTTCTGAACGACGGGTGATCGGAGAACGCGATTGCCACCATCTCGGACAACGCAAGTTGAGGCATTTGATGACGACTGAAGCAATAAGAGTTCTCGGCGTCGTTTGGGGTCAGGGTGGCGGAGCAGACGGTTCGAACCGGGCTCGGAGAGTCGGGTTTCTCGTTGCTGGGCTGTGCTTGGGCGTGTTGTCCAGCGTGACCCAGACATGTTCGGCCCAGGGGATACCGCCGATGGGTCAAGAGCCCCCGCAGGTGGTCTGGGCCGAGCCGGATGCGGGCGACACGCTGGTGGACCCGTCCTTGGTTGAGCTGCGCGTGGAGTTTGATCAGGACATGTCCAAGGGTGGGTTCTCGATCTGTGGCGGAGGGCCGACGTTTCCGGGATCGGGGAACCCGAAGTGGCTGGATGCGCGGACGCTGGTGCTCCCGATCAAGCTGGAGCCGGGCAAGACGTACGCACTGGGAATCAACTGCCCATCGGCGCAGAACTTCAAGAGTGCGGCTGGGGTAAAGCTGGAGCCGTACTCGATCTGGTTCACGACGCGGGCAGCCGATGCTCCGGCGCCGGTGGAGATCACGGCCGAGGATCGGAAACGAGCGATCGACGGGCTGCGCACGTACATCGATCAGTCGTACTCACACCGTGATGTGCGGCGCGTGGATTGGCCAGCGGTGATCGCGGGGATGGAGCGGAGCGCCGAGCGTGCCAAGAGCTGCGGCGCGCTCGCACGGGTGATCGCACGCGGGCTGGCGCCGGCGCAGGACGTGCATCTGACGGTGCGTGCGGGTGGGAGCACGCTGGCGACGCACAAGCCGGTGTATGCGCTGAACTTTGATCGCACGGTGATCGAGAAGTTGCTCACGGATTTTCGGTGTGATGGGACGGTGGTGACGGGGATGTATCGCGGGCTGCCGTACGTGATGATCCCGGCGTGGTCGGGCTCGGCGAAGGAGCATGAGCGCGCTCTGGCGTTTGTCGATGCGCACGCGGACGCGGCTGGGATCATCATCGATGTGCGGCCCAACACCGGGGGTGATGAGCGGCTGGCGCGGACGCTGGCGTCGCGCTTTGCACTGAAGCCGACGGCGTATGCACGAAGTCGGGTGCGGACGCCCGGCGGGATAGATGGGTGGGCCGAGCCGGTGGAGCGCGTTGTGGAGCCAGATGCGACGAAGCCCGCGAAGTTGCACGGCAAGGCGGTCGTGCTGATGGGGCCGGCGAACATGTCGAGCAATGAGTCGTTCCTTCGGATGATGCGGCACGCCGGCGGGGCGAAGCTGGTGGGCGAGAAATCGTATGGATCATCGGGGAATCCCAAGCCGTTTGATCTCGGGTGCGGGATCATGCTGATGCTGCCGTCGTGGCTGGATTCGGATGTTGATGGGACGCCGACGGAAGGACGCGGGGTGACGCCGGATGTGCGGGTGGAGTGGGCGGTGACGAAGGATGATCCGGACCCGGTGCTGCGGCGTGGTGCGGAGCTGCTGGAGAAGCTCAAGGGTGAGGAACCCAAGGGCGTGCCGTGAGCTTGGCATGGCGGGCGCGTATTGTGACGCCGAAATGCCTGCATCGGAAACATCGCTGACACTGGATCCACGGACGCCGCCGATTGAGTTGCTTGATCGCATCGGACCGGATGCGGCGCCGATGGCGTTGAGCGCGCCCGCGGCGCTGGAGTACTGCCGCGGTCTGGCGAGGACGCACTATGAGAATTTCTCTGTGCTCACGTCGCTGGTGCCGATGGAACTTCGAGACGACTTTGCGGCGGTATATGCGTTTTGCCGATGGGCCGACGATCTGGGCGATGAGACGGGAAGCACGCCCGAGGCGCGCGAGAGGTCGGAGCGACTGTTGGCTTGGTGGCGTCAGGAATTGGACGCGTGCTTCGCCGCGGAGGGAGTGGTGCGGCATCCGGTGTTTGTCGCTCTTCGAGCGACGCGCCAGCGGCATCCGTTCCTGGGACCGAAGCCGTTTCGTGATCTGATCGATGCGTTTGTGCAGGATCAGCGCGTGACGCGGTATCAGTCGTGGGAGCAGGTGCTCGACTACTGCACACGAAGCGCGAATCCGGTCGGGCGGATCGTGCTGACGCTTGGGGGGCATGCGCCGCCGGAGCACGATCCGAAGTCGGCGGAGCTCTATGCCAAGTCGGACGCGACGTGCACTGCGTTGCAACTGATCAACTTCTGGCAGGATGTGCGGCGTGATCTGGTGGAGCGCGACCGGGTGTATCTGCCCGAGCAGGGGCCGTACGGACCAACGGGAGTCACGGCGGAGGTACTGAGGGATTGGATGGCCCGCGAGGATGATCCTCGGGCACGGGTGCCGTATATCCGGGTGGTTCGCGGGCTGGTGGAGGCGACGGAGGAGCTGTTTGCGACCGGGCGGGATTTGCCGACGCGGATCAACCCGAAGATTGCTCCTGTGGTGTGGCTGTTTGGGGCTGGCGGGGAAGCTATTCTCTCAGCGGTACGCAGGAACGGGTGTACGACGCTTTGGAAACGTCCAAAGTTGAGTGCACCCGAGAAAGCCCTGCTCTTCGCCCGCGCGTGGGTGCGTTCTAAGCGTGGCTGAAAGGGCCGGGCGACGAGAGGCAAGTGGGAGTTTGATCGCGTTTGTCAGCCGGGATCGCTTCATCCACGCCAGTGCTTCGCACCACGGGCTTGCCGCCGGGCCCAACGGGCGCGGTTGTGCCGTCGCTTGATGGAGTGAGCGCGGATGTGCTGAGAGCTGGGTTTGGCGACGCGGCGCGGGTCACTCAGGCGCGGGCACGGAACTTCTATCACGGGTTGCGGCTGACGCCCGAGCCGCGGCGTGGGGCGATTTATTCGATTTATGCCTGGATGCGAGCGGCGGACGATCTTGCCGACGAGCCGCAGCCGGTGGAGGAGCGGCGGGTGGCACTGGGCGCGTTCCGCGAGCGGACATTTGCGCTTCTTGCGGGGCGGGTGGATGTGCTGGATGCCAGGACGCCGAGCTGGTGGCACGCCTTCGGCGCGACGTGTGCGAGCTATCCGATTGATCCGGTCATCTTCACCGATCTGCTTGCGGGGCTTGAAGAAGACCTTGCGGGGGCGGCGTATTCGGACGATGCCGCGTTGCACCGGTATTGCTACCGCGTGGCCGGGACGGCGGGGTTGGCGTGCCTGTGGATCTGGGGATTGCGCGAAGGGGCTGATGCCGAGCGGGCGCGGGAGCTCGCCCTGCGGCGTGGTCAGGCGTTTCAGCGAACGAACATTTTGCGGGACCTGGCTCAGGACCTCGATGAGCGTCCGGCGCGGGTGTATGTGCCTGCGGATGTGCTGAAGCGCCATGGGATGAGCGTGGAGCAGCTCCGCGCGTGGAGCGATCCGGAGGCGTGCAGGCGCGTGATCGCTGACCAGGCCGCGCTTGCGCGTGGGCACTATGCGGCGAGCCAGGAACTGGAATCGATGATCGATCCGGCGTGCTCGCCGACGCTGTGGGCGATGACGCGGATTTATTCGGGGCTGCTGGACCTGATCGAAGCGGACCCATCGCGGGTGGTTTCGGATCGACGGATTCGATTGCCCGGGACGAAGAAGGCGACGATCGCGATCGGGGCCGCATTGTGGGCCAAGGTGGGCCGGTGGTGAGCGTGGCCCCCCCACTTCTGCACGGTGCCAAGCCCTCGCACTCGGTTGAGAGCCCCCTTCGCACCGCGCTGATTGTGGGCGGGGGAATCGCGGGGCTGGCGTGCGCGTTGCGCCTGGCCGAGCGGGGCGTGGGTGTGACGATTCTGGAGACCCGCAAGAAACTCGGCGGGCGGGCGACGAGCTTCAAGGACGTGCGCACCGATCGGTGGCTGGACAACTGCCAGCACGTTGTACTCGGGTGCTGCACGAACTATCTGGATTTGCTTGGGCGGCTGGGGGTGCGCGACAAGATCCGGTGGTATGACACGCAGTACTGGATCGAGGAGGGCGGGCGGGTCAGCCGCGTGGGGCCGGGGATGTTTCCCGCGCCGGCACACTTTACTGAGTCGTTCCTGCGGGCGAGCTTTCTGACGCTGGGTGAGAAGCTGCAGATCGGGCGGGCGTGTGCGCGGATCATGCGGGTGGATCGGCGCGAGTATCGCGATCAGACGTTCGGCACGTTTCTCTCGCGCTGCGGACAGTCGGAGCGGGTGATCCGCAGATTCTGGGCGCCTGTGGTGGTGAGCGCGTGCAATCTGGATGTGGCTCGCGTTTCGGCGAGTGTCGCGCTGCACGTGTTTCAAGAGGGCTTTCTCGCGGCCAGAGCGAGCGCGGATATCGGGGTGCCCAGCGTGCCGCTGCTGGAGTTGTATGAACAGGCCGAGCGGCGACTGGCGCAGGCCGCGACGCCGGGACGCGTGCTGCTCGGATCGGCGGCGGAACGCATCGATGAATCGGGCGTGCTCACGACCGATGGCGAGCGTGTCGAGGCCGACGTGGTGATCTGTGCGGTGCCGGTGGAGCGGGTGAATCGGCTGGTCGACCCCGCGATTCGCGCGCGGGATGCGCGATTCGCCCGGCTGGATGAGTTTGCGCACAGCCCGATTCTCGGTGTGCACATGACGTTTGATCGGGCGGTATTGCCAGAGATGAGCAGATCGCGATCTGGCGAAACGCTGCCGCACGCGGTGCTGGTGGATCGGCCCACGCAATGGCTGTTTCGGAAGGACGACGCGGGGACGCGGATTCATGCGGTGATCAGCGCGGCGGACGATTGGCTGGGTCTGAGCGAAGAACAGGTTGGCGAGCGTGTGCTGGCAGACATCCGTGCGTGCGTGCCGACGAGCGCGGGGGCGAAGCTGCTGGAAGTGCGTGCGGTAAAGGAAAAGCTTGCGACGTTTGCGCCCGTGCCGGGCATTGAATCGCTGCGGCCCGGACCAATCGGCGACTCGCGGCTCATTCTCGCGGGCGACTACACCGACACGGGTTGGCCCGCGACGATGGAGGGGGCGACGCGCTCGGGATATGCCGCTGCCGCGGCGGCGCTTGGGGTGCCCGCAAAGGACATGATCGTGGCGTCGCTGCCCGTGGCGCCCCTGGCGAGCGTGCTGGGGCTCAGGGCGTAGTCGGTTCCATATCCTCACACACAGCCATGCCCACCATTCATCCATCGGCCATCGTCGCCTCGACCTGCGAACTTGCTGCGGATGTGGTGGTCGGGCCGCATTGCGTGCTTGCGGGTCGCGTGACGCTGGGTGAGGGCGTGGTGTTGTCGGGATCAAACTACGTCAACGGCGAGGTGGGACCGGTGAGCATCGGGGCGCGGACGAAGCTCTGGCCGCACGCGTGCGTGGGGTTTGAGCCGCAGGATTACAAGTTCAAAGGGGCGACGGCGGGCGTGAAGATCGGCGCGGATTGCTTTCTGCGCGAGGGCGCGACGGTGCACGCTTCAACCAAGAGCGACCATGCCACCACGCTGGGCGACGGCGTGTTCATGATGGTGAACGCGCATGTGGCGCATGATTGTGTCGTCGGCAATCGCGTGGTGATGGTGAACGGGTCGGCGCTCGCCGGGCATTGTGTAGTCGGAGATGACGTCACACTGGGCGGGAACGCGGTGATCCATCAGTTCTGCCGCATCGGGCGGATGGTGATGATGTCGGGCGATTGCGCGGTGAACAAGGATGTGCCGCCGTTCTTTGTGGTGAGCGAGCGGAACCGGATCGGGATGCTCAATCTGGTTGGGCTGCGGCGCAAGGGCTTTCCGCGCGAGCAGATTTCCGGGCTGAACGATGCGTTTCGGAAGTATCTTTATCGCCCGATGCCAAGGCCCACGGTGATCGACGGGCTGCGGGCGCTCGGGGCCGGGTCGCCGTTGATCGCGGAAGTGGCGGAGTTTCTGGCGGGCTCGACGCGCGGATTTGTGACGGGCTTTGGCAAGCCCGAGCGCGGGGCGGTTCGTGCGGGGCGCGTTGGCGAGGAAGATGAACAAGGCATGTAGACCTTCTTAGAATCGGTGGCACAGGCGTCCTGCCTGTGTGCATCTTGACATCTTGATTCACAGGCGGGACGCCTGTGCCACCAAGGCCATGCGAGGAACCGTCCGATCGCCGTAACGCTCACCAAACCTCCGACCGATCCGCTGGACTCTGTCGAGAACGGGGCGGCGATGTGCGTGCTGGCCAGCGGATCGTCTGGCAACTGCACGTTGCTGGTGCTGAAACGTGGGAGTGTTCGTCGGCTGGTGCTGATCGATCTCGGGCTCTCGCCGCGGCGGACGTTCAGAATACTCGCGGAGCTTGGATACCAGCCGCACCAGCTCGATGAGTGTCTGGTCACGCACCTGGATCACGATCACTTTCAGCCGAGCTGGGTGAACGGGCTGCCTCGGCACGCGCGGATTCGTCTGCACACGCGGCACCGGGCGACGCTCTCGGCGTGGGGACTTCGGGATCGCGAGCGGATTCAGGCGTTTGATGACCATCAGTCGTTTGAGATCGATCCGGGCGTCAGCGTGCATCCGATCAGCATGACGCACGACGACTCGGGCGTGAGTAGTTTTCGGATTGACATGCCGGGGCTGGCCGCGGGCTCGCTCGGCTTTGCGACCGATCTCGGGCACGTGACGCAGGATCTTGTCGAGCACATGCGCGGCCACTCGCGCGGCAACACTTCAGCCGCGGCAACACCGGTTGACGTGCTGGCGATCGAGAGCAACTACTGCCCGGTGATGCAGATGAACTCATCACGCCCGGTGCAGCTTAAACGCCGCATCATGGGCGGGCGCGGGCATCTGTCGAACCAGGAGGCACGCGAGGCGATCGAGGCGATCCAGCCGCGGGAGCATGTGGTGCTCTTGCACCTGAGCCGAGAGTGCAACGACCCCGCGCTGGTGGCGGAGATGCACGCAGGGAGCGACTACGCGGTGACGATCACGCGGCAGTTTGAGCCGAGCCGGTGGGTAGTGATCTCGCCGACGGCGTCGCAGCGCGTGGCGATGCCGACGACTCCGCCGCGGGTTTCGACGCGGATTGCGGAGACGGCGACGCTGTGGAGTGCCGGAACCTGAGTGGTCTTGATTGGTATTGATTTGGTGGCACAGGCCTCTGGCCTGTGATCGGGTTCGAATCGAAGGCACACAGGCGGGACGCCTGTGCCACCATGCGGAATACTCAACAGGTTGCTCGTGGAAGGCGCAGAGCACCGTTCCCAACAAGCATCCGCCCAAGTCCAGTTTCGATACGCTCTGGCCATGATGACCATGTGGTTCCCCATCATCCTTGTGCTGATCTTGCTGGCGATTGCGGCAGCACTTTTGGTGGTGCTGGTGCGGTCGTGCACGCTGCCGCGGCGCGTGGCCAAGGGGCCGTGCTGCGGGCAGTGCGGCTATTCGTTCACGGGCTGGTCGATTTGCCCGGAGTGCGGGTCGGCGGTGACGGATGTGGGGGTTGAGACCCCGCGCATGGCTCTGCGGTACCGGGGGAGTGTTGCGCTGGCGGCGTGTGTGTTGTTTCTGCTTGTGCTCTTTGGCGGGTTGACGACGTGGGGGGTTGGGTTGGCGGTGTTTGATCAACTCGGGTACGGGCGTCGAAGCTACACAGTCACGCTTGTGCCAATCACACAGAGCGGTGCTCAGCCGAACTACTTCGCGCACGTCGAGGCACATGCCGACACCGGACCAAACGACATGCTCCGCGCTGGCGATTCTCTTCTTGCAATCGAGATCGCCCCTCCGACAGCGGCGTCGCCAAAGATGCCAAATGCTCGCACCGCCGTCGCTCGCGGTTGCCCGCACATTCGCTTGAACCTTGCCAACTACAAGTACACTTTGGCGCGATCAGACGCCCACCCCATCCACTCTGACGACAAGCTGGACGCGGCTGCTCTTCGCGCGTTCCTTGTGGAGTGCGGTGTCAACCTTTCGCAACCTCAACTTGATCAAGCCTCGGAAGCCCTGTTACGCACGCTGAGAAGTGGTCAAGCATACACCAGTTCGCCACCGACTACTTCGAACGACAAGTTTACATCAATATTCTCGGCTCGAGATGAGTCCTCATACCTCGGCCCAGCATCACCCGTGCGGCTTCCCGGCTTCTCGAGCTTCGCCACTTGGACGCTCATCGTCGCCATCGCCTTCGTCGTGCTGTTCATTCTCGCACTGCGATTCGTGATTCGCAGGCGCCGCCGTCTCTTGGCGGCACCTGTCACGCGAGCGCCGGCAACACCTACGCCACCTGCACCGGAAGCACCCCACGCACATTCTTGAGCGCGACGGTCGGGTCCTCACCCGGCTGGACCAGCACGCGGCGGACGTGCTGCTTGTCGTCCTCGGTCATGATCCGAGACTCGATGAACGCCGTCCCGCCGAAGAGCTTCACGCTGCTGGTGGCGTGCATGGCCTTGACCTTGCCGTCCTGGGCAAACTTGCGGACATCCTCGATGCTCACGCACGTGGCGCGGAGCATCGCTTCATCGTCGCCCGCCGACCACGGCACGGCTTCAAAGAGCGACACAAGCTCATCGCGCTTCAAGAACGCCAGGAAGTTGCCCGCCTTCGGGCCCTTGGTGTTGTTCAGCAGCACGCGATAGAACGCCAGGAACGCGCTCGGTTGATCGATCGGCGTCGTGCGGGCGGTGTCAAAGACGCACGCCTGCAGTGCGTCTGCGTTCCACGCGCACGACTTCAGCCCTTCGGCGAGCGAGCGCAGGAAGCCGCGCTGGACGGCGCTGAGCTCCGCCGCCGCCGCGGGCGGGGTCTTCTGCAGCGTGAGGCGCTCTTCGGGGCTGGCGAGATTCTCGATGAAGTGCTTCGCCGCGTGGACGCGCTTGGCCAGGTGCTGCTTCTCGATGGGCGAGAGCGGCGAACCCTTGATGCGTTCGAACTCACGCTGGATATCCAGGTGCGGCATCTGCACGAGCGCGAGCACAAGCTGGAACTCGCAGTCAAAGAACGCGCCCTCGGCGTGGGCCTCGCTCAGGAAGTAGTTGGTCTTCTCAAACTCCGGATACTTCGGATCGCTGAAGGTCTTGGCATGCCCGCGATCAAACTCGTTGAAGAGCTTGACGAGCGCCTCCTCCGTCGGCTCAAAGCTCGCCTGGCTCTTGGGCTTGGTGCGGATCATCAGATACCGCAGGATCTCGGGCGGCAAAAAGTCGGCCATCTCGCGCGCGCTGACGCCCAGGCCCTTGCTGGAAGACATCTTCTTCCCGCCGATGAGGATGAAGCCGTAGGGGATGTTCTGCGGGGCCTCGCGCCCCGGATAGATCGCCTTCAAGCAGTGCGCGGCGACATCGCGCGAGCCGCCCTTGGTGTTGTGGTCTTCGCCAGCGCCCTCGATGGTGACGGGGAACGTCGCCCACTTGGCGACCCACTCCAGCTTCCATGGCAGCTTGCCCTTGCCGTCAAAGGGCGACATCTTGCCGCGGTGCCCGCATCCCTTGGCCCAGGTGACGAGGTCGGGTCGACAGACATACTCCACGGTCTTGCCGTCGTAGTTGGTGCATTCGGTGGTGCCGACGCGCCCGCACTTTTCGCAGATGGTCTGAAACGGCAGCCAACCGGCGGGGCGATCGCTGTTGCTGACCTTCTTGTAGATCTCGCGCACGATCGGCGCGTGGGACAGAATCCGATCGATCGCCTCGTTGAACGTTCCGGAGCGATACACATCGCGCATGCGATAGAACTCGCACCCCCCCTCCCCGTCCACGCCGAGATCGCTGAAGACCGACCAGAAGTCCTTGATGAAGTGGTCGGCCATGTCCGTCGCCGTCGATCCGGGCGGCGCGGGCGTGTTGCAGAGGGGCTGGCCCAGGTACTGCTGAAAGTGCTCCTTCATGCCGAAGGGCAGCTCATCGACCGGGTCATAGTCATCGCAGCCGAAACGATACTTGACGCTGATGCCTTTGCCCTTGAGCACGCGGAACATGGCGTCGTGGATGAGCACGCCTCGGAGCGAGCCGACGTGGGCTCGGCCGCTTGGGGTTTTGGAGTCATTGATAACGTGCGTGCCACCGCCGCCGAAGAACCCGACGGGGGGCATGGGAAAGCTCGTGAGCTGTTGCAGAACTTCGTCGGTCCAGTGCATAGTCAGCAAGAATAGTGGGCTGCAGGGGTACAGTCATGATCATGGCGACAGAAGATCGAGACTGGAGACGCGACCTGGAAATCGTCGATCGGACCATGCGGGCAATTTCCGGCATGACCGACCCGGAGGAACTGGTGGCGAGGTATTGGCAGGGCATCGGCGAACTCGTTCCCTCTCACGATTACGTGGCCCTTTCACGCCGCGATGTTGAACCGCCCTGGTATCTCATCACACGCTCGTCTCGAGTGGTCGATCCGCCCAACCCGTGGACGCAGCGGCACCTGATTCCCCGTGTCAGCGGGGGCATCCTGGGTGACATCGCGTACGCCGAGCGACCCGTGATCATCGATAACCTTGATCAACAGTTGGACCGAGACGATCCGGGTTGGTTCCACCTGCAAGGGTACGAACGACTCGTCTCTTTTCCGCAATATGAGAGCGGGCAGGCACTCAACGTCTCGATCCTGCTCTTTGCCAAAGGGGCTCCATTCGATGGAGACCTGATCCCATCCATGCACTGGCAGAACAGCTTGTTCGGGCGAAGCACCCGAAATCTCGTCCTGCGCAATCAGCTCACCCGCGCCCACGATGCACTCGATGCCGAGATCAAGGTCGTCGCTGACATTCAGCGCTCGCTCCTGCCAGCGCGGCTTCCCGATATCCCTGGCTACGACCTTGCGGCCTATTACCAGACCAGTGCTCGAGCCGGCGGCGACTATTATGATGTCTTTCGAATCGACGATCGTCGCAGCGCGCTGATCGTCGCGGATGTCTCCGGCCATGGCACCCCCGCCGCCGTGCTCATGGCCATGGTTCGCGCCCTCGCCCACGCCCGGCCGGATCTGCACGGCAACCCAACCGCGTTCATGACCTGGATCAACGGTGAACTCACCCGCGGCATCTGCCACGACGGGTCCTTTGTCACCGCTTTTTATGCCGTGCTCGACCACGCAACGGGTCGCCTGAGCCACACTTCTGCCGGACACAATCCGCCGCGACTTGTTCACGCTGCATCCCAGACCGTCCACGGTCTTGACTCCGTCGGCGGACTGCCCCTGGGCATCGATCCCCAACAAACGTATGTCTCTGCCAACACCCCATTAGAACCGAGCGACATTGTTCTGCTCTACACCGACGGGATCACCGAGGCCGTCGCACCAACCGCCGCGTTCCGATCGCGCGAGCTGTTTGGTACCGATCGGCTCGACCAGACGCTTTGCTCCTGCTCCAACTTGAGCGCACACGATTTCATCCAACACGTGTGCGCCCAGGTCGACACGTTCACGGCTCGACAGCCAGCCACCGATGATCGAACGCTGGTGGCCATTCGCCGCGTCTGACTGCACACACTACTTCGGAGTAAAGCTCTTGTCCGGTTTGGCCGGCGCACGCACCGGCGCAATGGGCTTGTCAGCAATCTGCTTCTTCAGGTGTTCCACTGCTGCCTTCAACTGCGCATCCTCGCCCTTGAACGTCGCGTGCGGCGGGTTGTCGACGACGATGTCGGGATCAACGCCGTGGCCCTCGATGAGCCAGTCGCCATCCGGTCCATAGACACCGGTCTCGCCCGCCGAGGCGAGACCGCGATCGACGAGGATGTTGGACGACGAGAGCCAGATCTCTCCGCCCCAGGTGCGTGTGCCGATGACCTTGCCCAGCCCGAGTCGTTTGAAACCGTCGGCAAAGGCCTCACCGTCGCTGGCAGTGCGCTCGTTGCAGAGGCAGACCATGTGGCCGCGGAAGGCGTACTGCATGTTCCATGTCGGCGGATTGCCGATGCGCGGCGACCAGAAGAACCAGGCCTTGCGCATAAGCTTGGAGAGGATCCATGAATCGATGTTGCCACCGCGGTTGTGGCGAACGTCGATGATGAGCCCCTCGCGGTTGAAGATCGGATAGAAGCTCTTGACCCAACTCGTGAAGTCTTCGCCGCCCATGGCGCGCAGGTGGACATAGCCGATCTTGGCGCCCCCCCACTCTTCGACCATCTTTCGGCGTGAGTACTGCCAGTCGGTGTACCGCAAATCGTTCTCGGATTCCTGGCTGATGGGCACGATGATCGCGTCGCGCGATGCATCAAAGCCACCCGCGGCATTGGCCGGCTTGACGCGCAGCAGCACCTGCCGACCCGCTTTCTGGCGCAGCAGCACCGCATAGTCCGGCACGCTCAGCGTCGGAATGCCGTCGAGCAGTTCGATCACGTCGCCGACCTGGATCCCGACGCTCGGCCTGGCCAGCGGGCTCACGCGTGCGGGGTCGTCGGGTTCGCACTCATAGATTTTGGTCACGCGCCAGCCGCCCGCCACATCATCACGCACGAGCACGCCGCCCAACGCGGCGACCTGGACGCTGTCCACACCCGATCGCAGGTCGCCGCCGCGGACAAAGTGGTGCAGCGCGGAGAGTTCACCGACCATCTGGCTGATGATGTCGTTCAGTTCGGCGCGCGTCGTCACGCGATCAACCAGCGGGAGGTACTTGTCGAGCATGCCGCGCCAGTCGACGCCGTGCATGTTCGGGTCGTAGAAGTAGTCGCGCATCAGTCGCCAGGACTCGATGAACATCGCTCGCCACTGGTGGCGCGGGATGAACGAGAGCGACCAACCGCCGAGGTTGACCGCTTTCTTGTCAAACTCCGACGCTGGGCCGGTGCCAGCATCGATGACATACAGCGTGTCACCCTTGCGAACCAGCAGTTTCTTGCCGTCCTGCGAGGGCTCGTAAAAGGCGATGTCGGCGAGCACCGTCTTCACCTCGGCCCCGTCGTTCTTGATCTCGATGCCCTGCAGATCGTTCTTGCGATCAAAGCTCGCCGGGGTCGATACCCACAGAAGGCCCTTTTCGAGCACGCTCAGGTTTGAGTAGTTTCCGGCCTTCACCGGCACCTCGTAAAGGCGTGCGGCGATCCCTTCCAGCTCGACCTCAACGGTGACCTTCTTCGAGGATTTGTCCTTCGCGGTCTCTGGCTTGGTCTCGGCGGCGCTCGCGTCGGGCTTTTTCTCGCCGCTTGCCTCCGGTTCCTGCTTCTTGTCCTTCTCTTTCTGCTTCTCGGCCCGCTCCTTGGCGATCTGCACCTCATCACTCGGCTGAAACGGCCATCGCTGCCCGCTCTTGAGTGCGATCGCATAGATCTTCGTCGTGTCGTTCAAGAACGGATCGGGCTGGTTTGAACCCCATGGGCTCGACACCATCGTCCGCAGGGTGCGATCGCTCAGGAAGTACAACCACTTGCCGTCAACGCTCCATGCCGGGGAGTACGAGTCGTATCGATCGGTGGTGACCTGGGTCCACATGCCGCTCTCGGCGGACCAGATGCGGATTACCTTGAACATGTTGTCGGCCTGCGTGACATACGCGAGCCAACCCGAGTCCGGGCTCCACGCCACTTCGGAGAAATCGTCGATCTGCGAGGTGTCGATCCTGGTGTCTTTCTCGGCTTTGCTGTCGAAGACATACAGCTCCTGATCTTTGTTCCAGTGTGCGATGTATCGGCCGTCGGGTGATGGCACGGCTTCCCATCGCAGCACCCTTGCGCCGCTGGTCAGTTGCTTGCCGTCACCCACGCCATTGGCCGGATGCGACCAGACTTCAACCTCACCCGTCCGATCAGAGAGCGCGACCACGCGGGCGGGTACGTTCTCATCATCACTCGGCCAGAATCGCGCGTTGCGATATCGCACGCCGTCGTCGCGAGCGACATCCACCACGCGCCCCTGTCGCGTCGGCACAACGAACACCCGCCCGCGTGCCGTCAGCACGACATGATCACCCGTGGGCGAGATGTGGGCCGCCGTCATCCAGTCCATCGGCTTTTCCACCCATCGCTCGCGCATCTGATCCAGATCGGTGTTCAGCGTGATGTTCACCGCCGACGACTGGCCGGTAGCCACATCCAACGTCCAGATGTCGGCCTGATGCTGATACGCGATGATCGACCCGGACTGACGATCGATGCCCGCATCCATCACATCAAAGCCGGCGTGTTTGGTGTGCTGCTTCAGGTCCTTGCCGTCGGTCGCCATTGACCAGATGTTCATGGTCCCGTCGCGATCGGTCAGAAAGAACACGCGGCCCGCACCGGCTCCGCCGCCGTCGGCGGACCCGCCCCACATGGGCCGCTTGCTGGTGCCCGTGAAGTCGCCGGTGAGATTCACGGCCTCAGCGTCGCCCTTCTTGAAGGTCCACACCTGCTGGATCGTCCCGCCCTTGTAGCGCTTGGTAAAGCTCCCGTTGAAGGGAATGCGAACGAACATCAGCCGGGCGTCGGCAAGGGACTTGGCCGAGGGATCGAACGCGCCGTCAGAAACCTGAGCAAGTTCCACCAGCTCACGCGCCCGCGTTGAGGGATTGATCAGAAGCAGTTGCTGGTTGGGCAGCGTTGAGTACTTGTCCGTGGTGGCCATGACGCGCCCATCGGGCGTCCACCCCACGACCGACGCGCGCGAAGCGTCGAAGGTGAGCCGGACGGGAAGCCCGCCGTGCTGCGGCATCACATAGACCTCGGTCGGTCCCTCGTACTGACCGGTGAAGGCGATCCACTTGCCATCGGGTGAGATGTTCGGCCGCAGCTCATCGCCCGGATGGCTCGTGAGCCGCGTGGCGACGCCGCCGGACTTGGCCACTTCCCACAGATCGCCCTCGGCGACAAACACGATCGTCTCGCCCCAGATCGCGGGCTGGCGGTAGTACCCCTTGGGCGCGATCTCGGCCTGCGGGGCCTGAGGCACAGCCCCCGTGGGCGGCGTCGGCGCGTCGGTGGCCGCGGTCGAGCCGGGCTTTCGCGCGTTGCCCGCGCCGCCAGCCCATTGGGCAGAGACCATCGAGACCGAGATTCCCACGAGCGCCGCAGCGCTCACGACTTGAAGCACACTCGTTCGGCTCAACATGCCCGGAGTGTAACCAAAGCGGCCGCGCTCAGCGATCTGAGAGCGGCCGCAAGTACTCGTTCAAACCGGTTTTCAGCAGCCGGCAAACCAGCAGTTCAGGAAGGCGAAGATGTCGTTTGTGGAGATTCCGCCGCCGTCAAAGTCGGCAGCAGGATCGCTCGCAAACCACAGGTTGAGGAAGTCGAAGATGTCGTTGGTGGACAACCCTGGCGCACCCAGATCACACGGGCACTCGCAGGTGTCCGGGACGCCATCGTAATCGGCGTCAACCTGCGTTCCAAGCTGCAGCTCGCGACCATCGCTCACCGTATCGGTGTCGCAGTCGGCGAGCGTCGTCTGGCAGGAGTCGATCACGCCGTCAGGCCGACCCTTGCTCCCCCCGTCGGCGAGGAAGGCCTCGATGTCGGCAAAGTTCTGCGGGGTAAAGGCGGTGAACCCACCACCCGGGTGCAGCGCAGGGCGATTGAACACGATGCGTTCGCGGATGAAGTAGCGATCCTTGTTGCGGATGTTCGGCCCTGGCACACCGCCGGCGCCGTTGGCCCCGTGGCAGCCGAAGCACGTGTTGTTGTACAGGGTCGCGCCCGCGGTCCGCACGCCCACCGGGCCGCCGTCGAGGTCCAGCCGCAAGTTGTCATTGCCCGCGAGGATCGCGGCGGTGACCGAGGCGGAGATGTCGCACTCATCGGGCACTGCGTTGTTGTTGCAGTCCAGACTGGTACCGAGCGCGATATCGGTTGCATCGGCGACGGCATTGCCGTTGCAGTCGGGCAGCGGGTTGCCCGTCTGCACCCGCACGTTGTCGATGCCGGCCTCGACGACGGTCTGATTCGGGCTTGAGTTATCGCTTGCCGTGAATCGGATCCGAAGGTCCGTCGGATTGGTCACACCCGCCGAGGCGAGTTGCGAGGTTGTGATCGTGACGGTCGTCCACGCGCAGCCAGCCTGAGGCGTGGTGATGGCCAGAACTCGGGTGAACGGTCCCGCGAGACCATTGGCCGAGACATCCACGAACAGCCCGTCGGGGCTCACGCCCCCAAGTTCGGTCATGGCCAGGTAATAGTCAAAGCAGATCGTGAGCTGTCCGCGCGAGCCGTTGATCGCCGGAGAGGTGAGGATCACCGAGCCGCCATCGACGTCCGAGGTGCTCGCGCCCGCGGCGGGATCGGTGTTGTCCGTGACAAACGCGCTCCCGCTGCCGCCGGAGGCAAACGGCGGATTGAAGCCATAGCCATTGAGCGCGGCGACAGGCACCCCACGCTGCCACCCGCCGTCGGTCGCCAAGTCGACCGTTGCAGTCCACCCGGTGTTGGTGTCAAAGGTGTCATTGAACACGGTCGCAAGCGCGTTCACCGGGGTTGGGCATCCCGAGCCGCAGGGTGTCTGCGAAGCGGGCACGATCTTAAAGATGCGTCCGAGGTTGATGCTCACGATGTAGAGCTCGCCAGCACCGTCCTCGTTGATCGCGACGACGCCGTTGATGGCGGTGCCCGCGGTGTTGAGTTGTTGAGTCCAATCGCGCAGATCGGTCGCGACGCCTGCCGTGTTGCGGAAGCTCTTGACCCAGTTGCCGCAGTAGTCGGCGACGATATACGCACCCACGAGCTCCGGGATCGCCGCGCCGCGATAGACATGCCCACCGGTGATCGAACAGGCGTTGTCGGGTGTGCCGTGGGTGTAGTCCTTGATCGGGTCCGTGTAGACGCTCGCGAGCGCACCATCGCACCCGCGACCGCCGCTGAGGCCGCCAAGACTCAAGAAGCCCTCGCGGCAGTCCCAGCCATAGTGCCGACCGGCGACTTGCGCCGCGTTTCCGCCCGGACCGGGCACATACGCGGGCTGCCAGTTCACCTCTTCCCGTGCGTCCTGACCGACGTCGGCGATCCAGAGATCGCCGGTGCCACGGTCAAAGGTCATGCGCCAGGGATTGCGCATGCCGTACGCCCAGATGTACGGGCGAATCGTGCCGCCCGCGGCACGGAATGGGTTGTCGTCGGGCACATACAACGCGTCGCCGTCGGCGGCCGACGCGTCGTTCACATCCAGACGCAGGATCTTGCCAAGCAGAGTGTCAAGATTGACGGCCCGGTTGTTGGGGTCGTTGGCGTTTCCGCCGTCACCCACCCCGACGTACAGCATGCCGTCAGGACCGAACGCGAGCGATCCGCCGTTGTGATTGGCAAAGTCCTGTGCAAACTGCAGCAGTGTGATTCGAGTACCGGTGTTCGTGGTGGTGGCCGTCGAGGGCGTGCCGTTGACCGTGAAGCGATCGATGCGCGTCGAGAACGCAGCGCCGAGCGTCGTGTAGTTCACATAAAACCGGCCGTTGGTGGCAAAGTTCGGATCGAACGCCATGCCAAGCAGACCGCGCTCGCCGCTCGCCGCGGTCAGATTGAGACCCGTCGAAGAGAGGTTCACCAGCGTGGCACCAAGCGTGGGCGGACTCGTCGTCAGGTCCAGGATGCGGATCAGGCCATTCTGCTCGACGATGAATGCACGGTTGGTCTCGCCCGGAGCGTAATACAGCCCCACCGGCTGGCTCAGCCCCGTCGCGACTTGAACCGCCCGAAGCACCTGACCTTGTGCCACACCCGTAAAGCCCGCGAGGGCCACTGCCGCCGCCATCAGAAATCCGCTTCGCAACGCCATCGACAACCTCCTGAAAGAGCACCGGACCGGAGTGCCCGGGATCAACACTCTTTGACTCTGGCCGACCTGAGCATCCCGAAAGGGTGCTTCGAAGATAGCCCACGATGGCCCCTCGCCCAGAGAAACCTCGCAGACTCTCCAAGAAACCCAGGTTCGCGCCCGCATACGTGGACGCTTTTCACCGGAAACGCCATCTCCAATAACTCACCGCGCCCACCGGATTCGGCAGGCACACAACTCGGAACAACCTGTTCGACCCGGCAGGGCCACCTGTTTCAAACTCGGCGACTTTGACCTCCGATGGCCATCGCGGGCCCTACCGCTGTCGGCCACCCATCTTCACGCTCGACCATTGGATTTCCCGGGCTTCACATTCCACCGTCCGACCGACCTGTCAATCCACGGCCGATTCGCGGCTCCGTGCCTCCTCTATAATCCCACTCACCGACCACGCTCACCCAGTCGACCGAGGAGCCCCATGACCCCTCCCCCCACCGCCGCCCCGCTTCCGACAACTCCCCGCGCCGGCACGACGGCCAAACCGGTCGATCCGCAGACAGTGACCATCTCCGGGCTTGTCCTCAATCCCCTGTACGCCCCGAGCAATCCGCCCGAATCGCTCAAGAACTTTGAGCGGGACATCAACACGCCGGGCCAGTATCCCTACACCCGCGGCTTGTTCAGCGAGGGGTACCGCACACGCCTCTGGACCATGCGCCAGTTCGCCGGGTTCGGCTCCGCCGACGACACCAATCAGCGGTTCAAGTACCTCCTCCAGCAGGCCAAGCACGGCGGGAGCGCACAGAGAGTCCAGGCCAACACAGGACTCTCTACGGCCTTCGACCTTCCCACGCTCATGGGGCGCGACTCCGACGACGAGCTCTCGGCGGGCGAAGTCGGGCGCTGCGGCGTGGCGATCTGCACCATTGAGGACATGCACCGGCTCTACGCCGACATTCCCGTGGACAAGGTCACCGTCTCTCAGACCATCAACGGCCCGGCGTGCGTCATCTGGGCGATGTACCTGGCCATGGCCAGGCAGCGCGGCATCTCGTGGGACATGCTGGGCGGCACGCTTCAGAACGACATCCTGAAAGAGTTCCACTCTCAGAACGAGTTCATCTATCCCCCCGACCACTCCGTCAAGCTCGTGGTCGACACCATCGAGTTCCAGTCGCGATTCGTGCCCAAGTGGAACTCGGTCTCGATCTCCGGCTATCACATCCGCGAAGCCGGCTCGACCGCCACGCAGGAGCTTGCCTTCACGCTGCGTGATGGCATGGAATATGTCGAAGCGTGCCTTGATCGCGGGATGGACATCGATTCGTTCGCCCCGCGGCTGAGCTTCTTCTTCAACAGCCACAACGAGTTCTTTGAGGAGCTCTGCAAGCTGCGAGCCGCCCGACGCATCTGGGCCCGCGTCATGAAGCATCGCTACGGCGCCAAGAGCGACCGATCGCTGTTCATGAAGACGCACGTGCAAACCGCCGGGTGCTCGCTCACGGAGCAGCAGCCGCTGAACAACATCGTGCGCGTCGCCTATCAGGCGATGGCCGCGGTGCTGGGTGGGTGCCAATCGCTGCACACCGACAGCATGGATGAGACGCTGGGGCTGCCGACGGAACAAGCCGTGACCGTCGCGCTCCGCACGCAGCAGATCCTGGCGTACGAGACCGGCGTGACGCGCACGGTGGACCCGCTGGGCGGGAGCTACTTCATCGAGGCGCTGACCGACAAGATGGAAGCCGACGCGCTCGATTATCTGCACGAGATCGACCGCATGGGCGAGTACACGGATTGGAAGGGACAGGCCCTTGGTGGCACAGGCGTCCCGCCTGTGAGGGACCTGACCCAGCATCCGGCGTATCAGTCGCGCCGCACGTTCGGCCGCTCGGTCATCAACGGCATCAACCGCGGGTACTTCCGCCGACAGATCGCCGAGGCGAGCTATCGATTCAGCGAAGAGTGCGAAGCGGGCGACCGCGTGATCGTCGGCGTGAACGCCTTCAACGAGGGCTCCGACGAACGCCCGATCGACATTCTGCAGATCTCGCATCAGGTCGAGGTCGATCAGTGCGATCGGCTGAGCAAGTTCAAGCAGCGCCGCGATCAGAAGGCCGCAACCGCGGCGTTGAATCGCATTCGGGAGACCTGCCGCAAGGGTGATCCGGCGCTGGAGGCTCAGGGGCTGAACAAGTTCAACGTGATGCCCGCGCTGGTGGACGCGGCCCTGGCCAACTGTACGCTTGGGGAGATGGTGCAGGCGATGGCGGATGTGTATGGGCGGTATACGGGCGGGCCGGAGTGGTGATCACGCCGACTCAGACCTTTCTCTGAACCGGCCAGTCCGCAAGGCACGCTGGACATCATCTCGCCAGCGTGACCCACAGGCGATGGCATCGCAGCGAGAAGCCCGGTTCTTGGACAAGACTGACAAACCCAAAAGCAATCAGAGGATCGATGCGTCAAGCATCGATCCTCAGTGACTTTGCGTTGATCGCAGACCTGAAGCTCGGCGGTCAGGGCGTCAGCATGAAACTCAGTGCCTCCGCCGCTTGGCCTCGATGCGCTGAGCGTCCGGAACGCGGACGCGCTTGGCGAGGCCGAGGAACTCCATGGTGCGGATGACGACCCAGCTGGAGTCAAACTGCCACCAGGCCAGGCCGTGCTTGGCGCTGGTGGGGAAGGCGTGGTGGTTGTTGTGCCAGCCCTCGCCGAAGCCGAGGATGCCGAAGATCGGGTTGTTTCGGCTGTGATCGTGGCTGTTAAACGGCCGCGCGCCCCAAATGTGGCAGATGGAGTTGATGCTCCAGGTCAGGTGGTGCACCAGGAAGGTGCGGACCAAGCCGCCCCAGATGAATCCGAGCAGTGCGCCCATCCACGACATGGTGATCAGCCCGGCGACCGCCGCGGGGATGAGCATGCCCAGCGTGACCCACAGGAGAAACTGGCGATTGACGGCGACACAGACGGGGTCGGCGAGCAGGTCCTTAACGTACTTCGGATCGATGTCGAGCGGGGTCCGCATCATCCAGCCCATGTGCGCGTGGAACGCGCCGCGGACCATGCCCCAGAACGAGTCGCCGTGCCCGTGGGGAGAGTGCGGGTCGCCGTGGTCGTCGGAGTGCTGGTGATGGCGGCGGTGTTCGCCGACCCAGATCATGAGCGGGCCCTGCATAGCCATGGACCCGGCGGCGCCCCAGAAGTAGCGGACCCAGCCGGGTGCCTCAAACGAGCGGTGGGTGAAGAGCCGGTGGAAACCGACGGTGATCCCCAGCCCGCTGACGAAGTACATGACGACAAGCGTGCCCAGCGCGACCCAGCTAAAGCCGGTGCCCCAGAGCAGAATGCCCGCGGCGATGATGCCGGCCAGCGGCAGAACGACCAGCGCGACATTGGCGGCGCGAAGCTTGAGCGGCGCGTGCTCGTGCGTGTCGGCAGCGGGAACGGGGTGATCGTCGCTCAGCGAAAAAGTGAGCGGGTCAACTTCGTCCAGCGGCTTCGTCGACGCGTCAGCGGGTTTGGGTTCGACGAGCGCAACAGGGGACGAGTCGGAATCCAGAGCAGTCTTGCCGGCATCGCGGGCGGCGTTCAGGGTCGAAGCAGATGTGTGCACGTTCGTCCTTGGGTCGAAAAGTCGGTTCGAGGCAGTGAGGCCAGACCTGTTTTTCTCCGAACCACGCGGCATCTTGACGCGCGGCGGAGTAAACATGGTACGACACCAGCCCGAACCCGTGCGTGGGATCGAGCCGATTCCCCCGAAACGGTACACTTCCCCGTGTTTGGCCCCGTAGCTCAGCGGTTAGAGCGAGGGACTCATAATCTCTTGGTCCACGGTTCGAATCCGTGCGGGGCCATTGTGTTTGAACGATTAGGGAGAGCCGAGTCGAACGACTCGGTTCTCCCTAGCTCTTGGGGTTTACAAACTGCAGCACCTGCGGCAAATCGGCCTTCTGCAGCATGGCCATGCAGGTGCGGATGTCGTCGATCTGCTTGGCGGTCAGCCGCACTTCGTCGCCCTGGATGCTGGCCTGGACCTTCAGGCCCGATTCCTTCACGAGCTTGGTGATCTGCTTGCAGACGTCGGTTTCGAGGCCGTCCTTGAGCTTGACCTCGCGTTTGGAAGTGCTGGCCAGGCCGTGCTCTGGCTCACCCCATTCGAACTGCTTGACGCTGAACCCGCGTTTGGTCGCCGCACCGATGAACATCTCCTTGACGGCGGCGAGCTTGCCCTCGTCCTGAGCGGAGATCTTCATGACTTTTTCCTTTTTGTCGATCGAGAACTCGACGGGGGAGTTGCGGAAGTCAAATCGCGTCGCGATCGCCTTCTTGGTGTTGTTGATCGCGTTGTCAAGCTCGGCGTAGTTGATCTTGCTGGCGGCATCGATGCTGGGCATGGGGAGAGGGTATGGCCATGTCAAGCGGCTATGAAGCGGGCGAAAAATGCTGGCAACTACGCCGGCAAAGATGTACATTGATTCCGGAGGTCCGAGGGCACGGAGAAGCCCGGCGATGTCCCACCCTCAACGATCAGTTGCGACGCTTTCGATTCGAACCGACATAGCCGCGGCGAGGGTTGCTTTTGCTTTGGCCGCAGTGGCGGTTGCGCAGGGAGCGACGCTCGCGCAGCCGATTGTTCTGCCCATTGTGAATTCAGGGTTTGAGCGACTCAACGTCACGCTGCGACCCGGCGAGCAGACCAATGGTGCCGGCGGGGTGGCCGAAGGGAGCGGGATCATGGAGACTCCGGTGAACACCATCTGGCGTGCTCCGTTTCCACAGGGATCGGGCGTGCCGCAGTCGGGCGTGATCGTG
Source organism: Phycisphaerales bacterium (assembly GCA_019750095.1). GTDB lineage: Bacteria > Planctomycetota > Phycisphaerae > Phycisphaerales > UBA1924 > UBA4658. The sequence goes on along the minus strand of JAIEOW010000025.1, from coordinate 28,135 downwards.
CCCGGATGGCGGACGAGGCCCGGCGGGACGGGGAGTCTTGCCGGGGTGCTGAATCCGAACGTGCCGGTCGCCGGCCCCGGCGGAGCACGGATGTGGATGACCGGCTACTCGGGGAACTATGTCGCGACGGCGCAGGCGGCGATCATGCAGCAGACGCTGAACGTGCGGCTGGAGCCGGCGACGACGTACGCCGTGTCATTTCTTGCAGGGATCGGGGTCACCGATTCGACGTACTCGCCCACGGTGCAGCTCTTTGCAACGCCCGACCTGAACACCTTCGCGCTGATCGGCGAGCCCGGGGTGACGCTGCTGGCGCAGACGCCTCGTGTGCAGATCGATCAGTTGCAGTTTAGCGTGATGCGACCGTATGGGTTCACGTACACCACGCCCAGCGTTTTGCCGCCGGAACTGGTGTCGAAGTACCTGACGATCTCGTTTCTTGGGAGCGACGGCTTCCCGCGTGTGAACTATGACGACTTTCAAGTGACGGCGATTCCGGCACCGAATGCGGGGGCGCTTGTCCTGATCGCAGCGATCCCGCTTCGGCGTCGGCGACGGCACTGATCACCGCGACGAACGCGGACGCATTGCACGCACGATTCTGAGCAATCGCCGCAGTCCTTCGTGATTCGGATCGGACAGGACGAATACGTGGACCAGAGGTGGCGACACATGAAAAACGCCCCGCGGAAACCCCGCGAGGCGTGTGAGTTCATGACATCGTTCAAAGGGCAGATCAGGCCTTCTTCTCGGCCTTGGCGTCTTTCTTCACGTCGCCGCGGGGCTTCTTGACGGCCTTCTTGGGCGCGTCGTCCTCGGCGACCGGCGCGGGCTTTTCGGCCTCGGGCTTGTCGGCCTTCTTGGCCTTCTTCTCAGCCTTGGCTTCGGCGCCCTCAGCACCCTCGGCCACTTCGGCCTTCTCTGCGCGGTCGCCCTTGCGGGAACGCTTCTCAACGAGGTTGCCTTCCATGTCAAAGTCCAGGTCCGGCTTCTCGTCCTTGGCGAGCACGCGGTCGGGCTTGACGGTCAGCTTGATCCAGGTCTCCAGCTCGGTCTCGTACTTCACGTGCACGTCGTAGCTGTCGACGCGCTTGATCGCACCGGACATGCGGACGTCGCGCGGACGCACGGCGTAGCCGGCCTGCGTCAGAGCCGCGGCGATTTCCTGCTGCGTGACCGAGGCGTAGAGAATGCCCTGATCGTTGCACGCGCGGGTGATCTCCAGCGTGAAGCCGGTGAGCCGCGTGATCGTCTCGGCCCGCATCTGACGCTGCTCGGCGAGCTGCTTCTGGGCGTCGGCACGCTTGGCCTGCAGCGATTTGATCAGCTCCTCGGAGGGCTGCGTCGCGACGGCGCGGGGGAGGAGATAGTTGCGGGCGTAGCCGGTGCGGACCTTGACGACATCGCCGACGATGCCGAGGTTTTCGACCGACTCAACAAGAAGCAGTTCAATGGACTTGGGCATGGTGCTGTCCTTTCGCTCTCGAAAAAGAGAGGCGGAAGTTCAGGAGCGGCCGTGAATCCGGGCACGATGCCCGGCAACCCTGGACGCCCCAACTGGGGTTTTGGGATGGGTCGAGATGGTAGCAGGGACGGGAAGTAAAAGAGTAGGAAGTTACGAAGTGACTGAGCTTTAGAAGGGGATGTCGTCTTTTTCGATCTCGACGTGGTCCTGCTGCGGGGCTCGGGAGGGAGGGGGACCGCCGGCGCCGGTGCGAGCGGGGGCTGGGCGGGAGGAATAGTTGCTGCCGCCGCCACCTGCCCCACTGCCGCCTTCGCCGCCGCCGGCCTTGGAGTCGATGAACTCAAAGGACTCGATGATGACCTTGAGCTTCGAGCGATTCTCGCCAGACTGCTTGTCCTGCCACTGATCGAGGCGGAGGCGACCCTCGATGAAAACCGGTTTTCCCTTGGAAAGGAACTTTGCCATTGTCTCAGCGGTCTTGCTGAACGCTTCGCAGTCGACGAACGTCACCTCTTCCTTCAGTTCGCCGGCTTGATCACGCCACTTGCGATTGACGGCAAGCCCGATCGTGGCCACGGCATTGCCGGACGGAAGATGGCGAACCTCGATATCACGCGTGATGTTGCCCATCAGCAGAACTTTGTTGTACGACGCCATGGCGTGCTCCTCGGGAGGGGTCGAACCTGTTCGGAGTATACACGGTAACCCGCACGCTCGGGGTTGAGCATGGTCGGTCAAAGAGCGTCCACGCGAACCCCGGCTTCATGGTGGCACAGACATTCCGCATGGCGGAACGCATGCGTGATCCACACAGGCGGGACGCCTGTGCCACCAAATCATGAGCCGTTGGGACGGTCGTTTGATCAGATGTCGTCGTCGGCGTCGACGTCGGGCTCAGGGAGCGACGCGACGGGGGTGACGGCGGCCAGCGCGGGCTGCGTTGCCCGGAGCTTGGCTTCCATCTCCAGACCCTTGGCGTCGTCGGCGGCCTTCATCTCGTCGAGAGTCAGGTGGTCGGCGCGGATGATGAGCACGCGCAGGATGCCCTCGGAGAGGTTGCAGGCGCGCTCGATCTCGGCGAGCTTCTCGGTCGGAGCCGAGAAGTAGGCGAGGATGTAGATCCCGCGCTTCTGCTTCTTGATCTCGAACGCGAGCCGACGCTCGTCCCACTTGCGCATCGCCACCACCGTGCCGCCGAACTTCTCGACGAGCTGGCGCAGGTGCGCGATCGCCGCGGTGAAGTCGGCCGCCTGAGCCTGGCTCAGCAGGAACATCGCCTCATAGTTGCAGATTCGCTTCTCAGCCATGGGAAACCTGTACCTTCCTTAACGTGTCTTGCGATCGGTTGATCGCGTGTGAGTCTTCGTGAAACAAACAAAACAGAACGGACGAGACCAGATCAATCCCGATCAGGCGGCGGCGCCGCTGTCGGTGTTCTGACTGGGATTGGGTGGTCGGACGTTGTAGGTGTTCATCGCGGCCGTCACGCCGCTTGTGATGAAGAGCTCGGCGGCGTCGGCGGACTTCTCCAGCGCGGGCTCGAGGAGGGTCGCCTGCTCGCTCGTGAATCGGCCCAGGACATAATCCTCGAGCTTCATCATGGGCGGGCAGGCGTCGATGCCGATCCGCAGCCGCGAATAGGCATCGGTCCCGAGCTTCTGCTGGATGTCGCTCAGCCCGTTGTGCCCGCCCGCGGAGCCGGATTGGCGCACGCGAACGGACCCGGTGGGAAGCGCGACATCGTCGACGATCACGAGCAGATCCATCGCGGGGTTGATCTTGTAGAACCCCACGGCCTCCGCCACGCTCTTGCCCGAGAGATTCATGTAGGTCGTGGGCTTGAGGAGCAAACACTTCTCGCCCTTGACCGCCGCCTCGACGGCGACGCCGGAGAAGCGACCCTTGGGCAGTTCCGATGGAGCCCACCGGCGGACAAGGCGATCCACAGCAAGAAAGCCCGCGTTGTGACGCGTCTTCTCGTACTGAGAACCGGGGTTGCCGAGGCCGACGATGAGCTTCATGTTGGGAGAAGTGACGGAGTGACGGAGTAATAGAGTGACGGAGTTTCGAGACGGGATTACTTCTTGGCGCCACCGGCGCCGGGCTTGGCTGCGCCACCGGCCGCGGGCTTGGCTGCGGCACCGGCTGCCGGCTTGGCACCGGCTGCGGGCTTGGCGCCGGCGGCTGGCTTGGCTCCGGCAGCACCCTCTTCGGCCTTCTTGGCGGTGATGACTTCGGGGGTCGCGCCATCGGCGGTGACGGCGGCGGCCTCTTCGGTCTTCAGCTCGACGCCGAGGACGATCTGGGCAACGACGGCGTGGCCGTCGGTGATCAGCTTCATGTCCTCTTGCGGGAGCTTCACCTTGTCGGCGGTGATCGTCTCGCCAAGCTCGAGCGAAGCGATGTTCACCTCGACGTGATCGGGAAGATCGACGACGCGGCACTCGATGACGAGTTCGGTCACCGGGTGCATCAGGATCGCACCGGCCTGCTTCATGCCGATCGCCTCGCCCACGAGCGTGACGTGGACCTTGGTCTTGACGCGCTCGTTCAGATCGACGCGGGCAAAGTCGGCGTGCACGACGTTGGTGCCGAGGTAGTCAAACTGGACATCCTTCAAGAGCACCATCTGCATCTCGTCGGCGGCCTTGGCGCCGGGGAAGTCGAGACGGAAGACCTTCTCGCCCTTGTAGAACAGGGTGAGGGCTTCCTTGGACTCGATGGCGATCGGCAGCGGCTCGCGCCCGTGGCCGTAGACGACGGCGGGCAGCTTGCCCTGCTTGCGATAGCGCTCGGAGTAGCGCGACCCGACGCGATCGCGGACAGTGGCCTTCAGGAGTGGTGACTTCTCGTGCATGGTGGAATCCTCGAAAATGCCAGATGGTCAAGTTGCAAATGGCCAAATGGTGTAAGTGACGGGTTGACTCCAAACGAACGTTGCTTCTGGATTGCCGAATGCACACTTGACCATTTGATCATTTGCTCATTTGGCAATTTGCCTACCTCTTGGCCCCCGCGGTCTTGCGGAACAGGGCCGACACGGACATGTTGTGATGGATGCGGTGGATCGCCTCGCCCAGAAGGTGGGCGACGCAGAGCTCGGTGTAGCGCTCGCGGATCGGTTCCAGGCGGCTGTCGCCAGGAATGGTGTTGGTGCAGACGATCCGGCTAATCGGGCTTGCGCTCAGGCGCTCCATGGCCATGCCCACGAGCACGGGGTGCGTCGCGGCGGCGATGACGCGGGCCGCTCCGTGGTTGAGCGCGAGCTTGGCGGCTTCAACCACCGTGCCCGCGGTGGTGATCATGTCGTCAAACATGAGCACGGTCTTGCCCTTGACCGAGCCGATCATGCTGCCGGTCTCGACTTCGGAGCCGCTGACGCGACGCTTGTAGATGATCGCCAGATCGCCGCTGAGAAGATTCGCAAACGTCTCGGCGACCTTGACATTGCCGACATCGGGGCTGACGAGGCAGAGATTCGGGAGTTGGTCCCGGATGGACATGAAGTACTCGAAGAACACCGGCGTGGCCGAGAGGTGATCGACGGGGATGTCGAAAAAGCCCTGGATCTGAGCGGCGTGCAGGTCGAGCGCGACCAGACGATCAGCGCCGGCGTGGGTGATGAGATTCGCGACCATCTTCGCGGTGATCGGCACACGCCCCTCGTCCTTGCGATCCTGGCGGGCATAGCCAAAGTACGGCGTCACAACCGTCACGCGGCGCGCACTGGCACGCTTCAGGCAGTCGATATAGATCAGCAGCTCCATCAGGTTGTCGTTGACGGGCGTGCAGGTGGAGAGGATCACGTAGCAATCGCGGCCGCGGACATCTTCGTCGAGCTTGACGATGATCTCGCCATCGGGGAAGACTTCGGAGCGTGCCGCGCCGAGGGGGAGGTCCAGATGCTCGCAAATGCGACGCGCGAGCAAGCCGGCGTTGCGGCCGGCGAAGATCTTGAGCGTGTTGGCGTCTTCGCGGCTCACGCGCGGGCTCCTGATCTCGCGGGCGCTTGTGATTGAGCGGTCGCGCGAGCGCGATAGATCGCATCGACCTCGGCGAGCTGCTCGGGCGTGTTGATGCTCAGCACGTCTTCCGGCGGCACGGCCTGCACCACCTCAACGCCGATGGATCGTGCGAGCATCAGCTCGTACGCATCGGTCAGGTAGTACTCGCCGCCCACGGGGTTCTTCGGAACATCCGGGAGCGTTGCAAAGAGCTTCTGCGCGTCGAAGACGGCGTAGCTCGGATAGACCTCGCGAATGGCAAGCTGCTCGGGCGTGCAGTTCTTGTGCTCAACGATCGCGCGGAAGCGATTGTCGGGGCCGCGATAGATCCGCCCGTATCCGGTGGGATCGGGGATCACGCTCGTCGCAATCGTCGCCCCGGCGCGGGCCTTGCGATGGGTGTCGAGCATCTGGCGGAGGGTCATCGGGCGGATCAGTGGCCCATCGCCCGCAAGCACGAAGACCTCACGGCCGGGCGCCGACGCTTCGCTGGTGAATAGGTCCTTGGCGGCCATCACCGCGTGCCCGGTGCCGAGCTGCTCGGCCTGAATGGCAAACTCAATATCGTGTTCCAGCCCGTACGCGGCGGCCATCGCCTGACGAACGAGGTCGGCCTTGTGCCCGATGACCAGCACAATCCGCTTGCAACCGGCCTCTTTGCACGCGTCGATCACGGCGCACACCATTGGCCGAGGCGGCTGCCCCACCGGGTGCAGCACCTTGGGCAAGTCCGACTGCATGCGTTTGCCCATGCCGGCGGCGAGGATGATCGCGCTCGGGGCCGACGAGGGTTGAGGTTGGGTGGTTTGAGGCATGTCGAGTTTGGGTAATGAGATCACGGCGATCTGGAGCCGTGCGACGAGATAAGCTGGGCGACCTGGATTCGAACCAGGACAAGCAGAACCAAAATCTGCTGTGCTACCGTTACACCATCGCCCAATGAAAAAACCGTTTGATGCACGCGTGCGGTGCGGCGATGTCGAGACCAATCTCCTGCGAGCTGCATGAACGAGCAGCGGACCACGATGAATCGCGGACCGATGACGCTCACAGTGAGCGGTCGGGGCCGCGGCAACAGGTGCGGCGGGCGGCCAGTGGCATTGCCAAAGGGCCCGTCGCGGGAACTGGACCTTCCGTAGCCGCGACCGCCCGAGATTCGTGCACTTGTGGCACTGGGGCAATCGTGTGGAAAGGCCGTTGACCTCGCCTCGGCTTGGCCCGGCTTTAGGCCGAATCAAGCGTCCGTCGGGGTCGGTTCCGAAGAGGGGGAAGGGTACGGAGGGTGGTCAGGGGAATCAAATGGAGGACGGGAGAGACGGGAGAGACGGGAGAGACGGGAGAGACGGGAATCGGGAATCGGGAATCGGGAATCGGGAATCGGGAATCGGGAATCGGGTCAGATTGAATCCCGGTTGGACATCTTCCAGCTCCGACCGCCTCACTCCTGATCGCCGCACTTGCCGCACGTGCCGTGCAAAACGACGTCCTGCTGTTTGAGCGTCCGCTTGCTGTCCTCAGCGGCCGGAGATGCTCGTCTTATGGAGACTTCGGCACCTTCCAGGCATTCCACGGTGCCGCAGTCGTCGCAGACGAAATGCGGGTGTTCGTGGGCGTGGTGGTCGCCCTTGCAGTCGGCGTGGTCGGTGAGTGAGAATCGAAACACGCGGTCGCCGGGGTCGACCTTGTGGGCGAGGTTCGCATCGACCAACGTGTTGAGCGTTCGATAAACGGTCACCCGGTCGGGTTTGGGCTTGCGACGCTTGCCCGCGGCTGCGCAGAGCGCGTCAAAGAGCTGCTGAGCCGTGATTGCCTGCGGATGCTCCGCGAGAGCCGCGAGAATATCCAAACGCACCGGCGTCACCCGAAGCTTGGCATGCTTCAACAGTTCGCGATGAGGATCAGAAGGTGCGGTGGGCACGGGGGAAGGGACGGGTTTCGGGTCTCGGATTTCGGGTTTCGAGCGGACGGGTCTGTTGCCTCTTGCCTCTTGCCTCTTGCCTCTTGCCTCTTGCCTCTTGCCTCTTGCCCTCGACTTACGCCATCGTCATGCCGCCATCGACCACAATGGTTTGGCCAGTGAGGTAGCCGGCATCATCGCTCGACACATAGCTGACCGCCGCGGCGATGTCTTCGGGCGCACCAAGCCGCTTCACGGCAAGCATGCCGGTGATCTTGTCCTTGATGTCCTGAGGCAAGGCCGAGGTCATGTCGGTCTCGATGTATCCGGGCGCGACGGCATTGGCCGTGATGCCCTTGCCGCCAAGCTCGCGGGCGATGGTCTTGGTCAGCCCGATCAGTCCGGCCTTGGCGGCGGCATAGTTGGCCTGGCCCGCGTTGCCCACGACGCCCGAGGTCGAGGCGATGTTGACGATGCGCCCGAACTTGCCGCGCATCATCGGGCGGGCGGCGGCACGGATCGCGACGAACGCTGCGGTGAGATTCGTCTGGATCACCTCGGCCCACTCGGCGTCGGTCATGCGCAGCACGAGATTGTCACGCGTGATGCCCGCGTTGTTCACGAGAATGTCCAGCCGCTTGTGCTCGTCGGCGACCTCATCGACCGCCTTGGCCAGCGCACCGGCATCGGCGACATCGACGGCCTTGACCGACGCCTTGCCCCCCGCGGAGGTGATCTGGTGCTTCAGATCTTCAAGCGGCGCGGCAGATCGCGACATCAGCACGACATGGCGACCATCGCGAGCGAGGCGGAGTGCGACGGACTTGCCGATGCCGCGGCTGGCTCCGGTGACGATGGCGACTCGGGTGGGAACTGGTTCGGACAAAGGGGCCTCGGCTCAGAGGGCGATCAGTATTCAGAAAACAGATGAAGACGCCGACGGTGACTCAGCCGCCAGTGGGACTGGGCGTTTTGCCCGGCGACATTCGGCCGCCGCCGCCGGAGTCATCCGCAGGCGCGTCCGCGGGCTTGTCATCCTTCGGTGGAGCAGGAGCCGGCGCGGGCGAGCTGGCGATGGCCATCGCGCGGAAGCCCTCGGCCCCGACGCCGTCCCAAGACGCCGCACGCGGGCGAACTTCGTTTGTGGCGGGCGTGTTGGTGAAGACCCAGTTCTCGCCGATCTTCTCGGCGCCCCAGCCCAGGACGTACGACCCAGCCGAGTCCTGCACGGCAAAGAGCACGCCATAGCCCGACCCGCCGCCACCGCCGCTGGAACCGGCATCGGCGGAAGCGATCGCGTTGAGGGCTTCCAGCTTGGAAAGGAAGTCATCGCCCAGACCAGCCGCCTTCGCGGCGTCGCCGATCTTGGTGTTGAACTGCTGGACGAACGCGGCCGGATCGGATTGTGCCTGAGCCGGGTCGATCCCAGACATCGCGTCCATCGCGGCCTTGCCGAGCGCCATGGACTGCTCGGGTGTGAGCCCCTGGAAGAGTTCGGTGGCCTTCGCCATGATCCGCTGCGTGACGTCACCCGTGGCACCCGCCGAGGAGGCGACCGATCCGAAGTCGATTCCCGACTGCATGAACACGATGCGGACGGCTTCGATCTTGCCCGTTGCCTCTTCCCAGCCGCCGGTGGCCTGAAGATCACCCAGCACGGTCTGTGCGTTGCGGGTGAGCATGGACTGCATGCCCTTGGCATCGCCACGAGCCAGCGCGTCGGCGAGCTTGATGATCGCCTTGCCGAGGTCGGTGTTGTCCTCGGTGACGGTCAGACCTTCTTTGTACTGCACGCGCGGGTCGGCCTTCAGATCGCTCCCGAGCGTCTCGAGCGCGACCTCGGCCGGTGGTGGCGGGGGCGGTGGTGGTGGCGGAGGTGGCGGGGGTGGCGGCGGCTTGGAGCAGCCCACCAGCAACGTCGCCGCGATCGGCAGCAGCGCAACAGTCCAGCTCGACCAGCGGTTACGGTTCATCGTGGGTCTCCACCTTCACGGCCTTCTCGATGCGACGCATCATCCCCATCAACGACTTGCCCGGAGCCAGCTCGTGCCACGCGGCGGCGGGCTGGGCGGACGCGAGCAGCGTTCGGCAGTTTGCCTCCCAGCGCACCGGGCTGGTGAGCTGTTCGACGAGCCGAGCACGGATCGCGTCTTCAATAGTACGGCCCCCAAACGGCTCATGCGCCTTGCCCGTGACGTTCGACATCACCGGACAACGCGGGGCGCGAATCGCCGTGGTTCGGAGAGCCGCCTCCAGCTTTGCCGCGGCGGGCGCCATCAGCGGAGAGTGAAATGCCCCGGCGACCGCCAGCGGCTGGGCTCGCAGGCCAGTCGTGCCCGCGACCTCTACCGCTCGCTTGCACGCGGCGATCGAGCCGGAGATCACGATCTGACCAGGGCAGTTGAAGTTGGCCGGCACCAGCACGTCGCTGCCTCGGGCCTGATCGCAGAGCGCGGCCGCCTGGGACTCGTCTGCACCGATGAGGGCGACCATGCCCGAACCCGGCGTGCCGTCGGATTGCTTGATGGCGTCGGCGGCGTCCTGCATCGCGCGGCCTCGCAACACGACGAGTTCCAGCGCGGGTTCGAAATCCATCGCCCCAGCGAGGTGCAGCGCGGTGTATTCGCCCAGCGAAAGCCCTGCGGTGGCCGTGACGTGGGACTCAATAGCCCCCCCACCGCGCACGCCGTTGCTGGCGGTGCCGCCACCGGAGCCCCACGACGCCAGCAGCGCGTGCCAGCAGGCAACTGAAGAAACGAAGATCGCCGGCTGCGAGACATCGGTCTGGTTCAGGCGCTCGGCTGGACCGGCGAAGCAGAGCTCGGTCAAAGGTGAGCCAAGGCGTGTGCCGAGAATCGTGTCGGCCCGCTCAAAGACGGCGCGGGCCTCGGCGGACTTCTCGAACCACGCCTTGCCCATGCCGACGGCCTGAGCGCCCTGACCGGGGCAGAGGATGAGTTTGGAGGTGGACATGCGTGAGTTTATCCGAGCGGGAGCATGCCGATCGAAGGGTTGAGCAACGCCGAAATCCGAGCTGGCCTTGCGCGAACGCGCGATCGGAGGGCTGCGATGAACGCACGCCCACTCACACGCGCCAGAGCGACGCGCCCCACGTCAGCCCGCCGCCAAACGCGACCATCATCACGCGCTGGCCCGAGCCGAGAGTGATCCGGTCGGCACGCACAAGCTCGTCCAGACAGAGCGGCACGCTCGCGGCGACCGTGTTGCCCAGGCGGTCGATGTTGACGTACAGCTTGTGATCGGGCAACCCGAAACGCTCGCGTGCCGCGCCGAGGATCCGCGCATTGCTCTGGTGGCAGACGAACATGTCGATGTCTTCGGGCTTCAGGTTGGCCTGTTCGAGCGTCTGCTCGATGAGTTTCGGAAACGTGCCGACGGCGAACTTGAAGACGCCCGCGCCGTTCATCTGAACATGGCCGTATTTGCCCGGATCGCACGCCGCGCCCGCCGGGAAATCCTGGGGACACTCGGGGACGTAAATCTCTTTCCAGCCCTCGCCCGCGGCGTGCATCGACTGAGCGAGGATCCCGAAGGATGGGTCGTCGGTCGCACGAACGATCGCGGCACCCGCGGCGTCGCCGAAGATGATCGCGGTGCTGCGGCCCGCGGTCGAATAGTCCATGAGCGTCGAGAGGCAGTCGCTCCCGACGACGCCGATCGTGCGATATCCGCCCATGCGGATGAGGTCATGGGCGACGTTCATGCTGAAAACAAACCCGGAGCACGCGGCGTTCAGATCGAACGCGCCGGCTCGCCCGGCCTTCAGCCGATCCGCAACCAGGCACGCGCTTGCGGGGCAGGCCATCTCGGGCGTCATCGTTGCGCAGATGATCAGATCGAGATCGCTGGGCACGAGCTTTGCCCGATCGAGCGCGACCTTGAGCGCGTCGGCGGCGAGCTGCGCGGTGCTCTCACCCTTTTCCCGGTTTACGCGGTACCTGGTGCTGATCCCGGTGCGTTGGACGATCCACTCGTCGGACGTGTCCATGACCTTTTCCAGGTCCTGGTTGGTCACGACGGTAGAGGGCAGGGCCGAGCCGGTGCCGACGATGCGAACACCGCGTTTGGACGGGCCGGGTATCGAATGGCCGGGCGAAAGGTTGGTCATGCCGGTTCCTGCTCGGGATGGATGACGCCGTCGAGCTCGGCGAGTCGCTTGACGATCTCGGCGTTGACGTGATGGGCGACGAACTGCCGCGAGTTGCGGATCGCGTTCTTGATGGTCTTGGCCTCTGAAGAGCCGTGAGCGATCACATAGGTGCCGTTGACGCCCAGAAGCGGAGCCCCGCCATATTCGTGATAGTCGTTCTTCTTGTAGATGTCCTTGAAGATCGGCTCGAGCTGCAGGCCGAGGTCCGGGGAGCGCTCGAAGATCTCATGCGCGATGGCCTTGAACAACGACCGCGCCAGCCCCTCGGCCATCTTCAGCATTGAGTTTCCGGTGAAGCCGTCCGTGACCACGACGTCTGCCGTGCCCTCGAACAGGTCGCGTCCCTCGATGTACCCGATGTAGTTCGCACCGGGTGTGCTCTTGAACAGTTCATGGACGGAGGAGATCAGGTCGGTTCCCTTGCCCTCTTCAGAGCCGATGTTCATCACGCCGATGCGCGGGCTCGCGATCTTGAGCACGTGCTTGGCGTAGGTCTCGCTCATGATCCCGTACTGCCAAAGGTGGCTTGGTCGCGGCTCAGGGTTCGCCCCCGCATCACACATGACCACCGGGCCGTGGAACGCCGGGAATGCCACCGCGATCCCGGGGCGATGCACGCCGGGCAGTCGCTTCATGTGCATGGTGGCCGCCGAGACGCACGCTCCGGTGTTGCCAGCCGAAAGCACGACATCGCAACGCTTCTCGGCCTTGACAGACCCGAGCAGCGCGGAAACGACGATCGACGAGTTTTTCTTGGTGCGCACGGCCTCGACGGGCGACTCGTGCATCCCGATCACATCCTCGCAGTGGACGATTTCCAAGCGATGATCTGACGGAGCGACACCTCGCTCCAAAAGGAGTTCTTCAACATCGCCGCGCCGGCCGACGAGCACGAGCTGATCGCCCGGGGGAAGCTCGTGAAGGGCGTCGACGCAGCCACGAACGATGGCGTCAGGGGCGTGGTCGCCGCCCATGACGTCCACGGCAATGCGCATAGGCAAGTCCGACCTCAGTCCTTCTCAACCCCGATCCCAAGCTTGGGAACCGAAATCTTCAGGCCGGCGCGCACATACCCCGACTCCTTGCAGGCCCGGTGGTGCATCTTGGCCATGCCCGAGAGCGGGCACGTCGTCGGATGCACGGGCAGCAGGGCGTGATGGGAACGGCGACGCCGCGTGCGGCCGTAGCTCTGTCGATGGGTGGGTTGCATGTGGCGGGCTCACTTCCGACGAGCCGAACCGACGCTTTTCGTCGACTCGGCAGGGTTGCTGATCAAACGTCTCTTTTCCACTGGGCCATGATAGCCAGGAATGCTCCTGACCATGATCCAAACGAAGTGTGAACGATATCTACCCCCCCCGCCTGCGTCAAGGCACCTGCATGCAGTCCACGATCGCTGCCCGTTTACATTCCACCAATCCATCCCCAGCCGGAACTTTCAGTGGACTTACGGGGTGGCATGTGGTATCTGTCTGGTCAGGGCTGGCCATTGTTCACTCCGGCATCAGCGAGCATATTCCATGGGCGTCGGACATCGATATCTCTTTGTGCTTGCTGCTTCGGTCGGAGCGGTCCTGTCGTCGTCAGCACATGCCGGGAACACGAACAACATCCTCCTGACCGGATACTGGCCCCCCACCAACGAGATCGTCCGCGAATTCAGCAACAACCCCGCGCAGAATCTCGTCTGGATCGGCCGAAACTGGGAGGGGCGGGGGTATGACATTTACGCGTACTTCCCCGAGTTTCCCGGGCTTACCGGCCCCAACTGGGGCCGCGGCTCGGGCGACTTTGAGGTCGATTATCAGGATACCGCCGCGGATTGGTCTCGCATTGTCGGGGGTGTGAAGCCGGTCGCGATCATCACCTTTAGCCGTGCAAACACCACCGTCGGCTGGGAGCTCGAGCCGGCCGCACGGCGCTGGCGACTGCAATCGGACGCAGGCATCACGCCCAGTCTGTACACCGCAGACTACGCGGCTCCGATACGGCCCGACGGCGTGCCGATCGCCGCGGAGCCCCTCGGGAATATCCGGCTCAGCTCATTGCCCATGCAAGCGATCGTGAACGCCGTGGCGGCACAGATGTCGCCGACGCAAGCCCAGCCCTTTATCGATCCGTGGAACCCTTCTAACCCCTCGGATCCTTTCGACTTTGGAGGCGGATTTCTATCCGGGTACATCGCGTATCTCGGCTGTTGGCACCGAGACACGAACGTGGCGCCGTCGGCCGCGTTTCGCTGCGTAGCGGCGGGACACATCCACGTCGGGACCAACATGACCGTGGCCAATGGTCGCCAAGCCGCCAAGATCTCGCTGCGTGAGTTGATCGCGCACGTGAACACGCTCGTGACCGTCTGCCGACCCGATTGGGATGATGACGGGCAAGTGACCACATTCGACATCTTCAGCTTCCTGAACGCCTGGTTCGTCGGCGACGCGGACGTTGACGCGAGCGGCACATCGGATGTCGCTGACGTTTTCACATTCCTGAACGCCTGGTTCGCAGGCTGTGCATGAATGGAATCTGCGTGCTGCCCCGCAGGCGGGGTGCCGCAACAGTGGACGGCAGACAGGCGGGGGCTAGAATGACCCCTCAGGGCCTGCCCCGCCGAGAACCGGCCAACATGCCCCGAGAAAACCTGTTCATGCGCCTCCCTAGCTCAGTTGGTAGAGCAGCTGACTCTTAATCAGCGGGTCGAAGGTTCGAGTCCTTCGGGGGGCATTAGACCATTTCGCACCGACTCGCACGGAGCCGTAAGAGCCTGCAATGCAGGCTCTTGGCGTTTTTGGCCGGGTCAGCGTTTCCGCTCGGCCAGAGTCCGTTTCGGCTGCCTGCGCAAGCGAGCTTCGCTTCAGGCGAATCGGCATGGCGTGGGTACGGCGGGTGTTCAACTGCCGAATCTGTTCTGAATCGCCTCGTGGAATCGCTCGGCGATTTTGCCGAAGCCGGTTCGGTTCGGATGCAGCTCATCGTTCCAATCCGCAGGGCCGAGCGTCTGTTGCGTGTTGATGACGATCACATCCGTGGATTGCCGCGCGAGGTCCTCGAGCATTTGGCGGAAGCGTGTGAGGACGATGCGGACGATCGCCGTGCCCTCGCCCATGTCGGTCCAGCCGCGATAGCCGAGCGAGGGCTTGAGCCAGGGGCCATAGCCGCAGACACCTTTGCCCGATGGTCTGGCAAAGTCGTATGCATGGAGGAAGAGCGTGATGGATCGCGGCGGTGATTGTCGCGTGGCCGCATCGCGGATTGCGATGAGCTGCTCATAGCCGCTGCGGACGATGCCAAGGGCGTGGCTGAACGCAGTCTCGTTGACGGCTCGATCGACATCACCATCAACGGCGGCTCGATCGTTCAGCCAGAGGCAGAACGCATCGCCGACGATGTCGTTGCCGCCGCCAGAGAACAGGAGCACGTTGAATCGCAGCTCCTCGTCGGCCAGAAGTTCCTCGATGCGTCGGCGTTGTTTCACGCCCAGAAGCTGGCGCACCTCGTCGCCGCGCACGGCTTCGTTGAGGATCGGCACATCCATGCGTTCCTGCAGGCGAGCGATGACGTCGCCGGACTTGAATGGTCTGCCGCCGAAGGGGAAATCAAACCACGAATCGCCCTCGGCGAGGATCCTGAGGGATGGCGTGGCCCCCAATGCCGCGATCGTGGGCTCGATCCGCACGACGCGTTGATTTTTCAAGGCCTTGCGAAACTCGGCACGACGCTGTGTCCGCACGGACGCTGCCTTCTTCGCAGCGGCGGCACGCCGCAGCTCTGTGCGGGCGGCGCCCGTGGGCGCTTCAGAGACCGTGTCGGTCTTTGCCGCCGCACGCTTCTTTCTCTCTACCCCACCTGGGGGCTTGCCGCCCTTTGTCCCGGGCACCCGCTTCTGATGCTTCGCTGTTTTTTTGGCCATGGGCAGGCTCTTGGTTCAGGGGCGGCTTGCGTTCTGTCAACACGATCGACGTACTCGCGATCGCGTTCGCAGGGCAGGATAGCGTGGCGAAGTCGATGCTCGCGAGCATACGAGCGCAGACTACGCTCTCGCGTGGACTTCGTGCTCTTGCCAGTGCTTGCTGCGGTGCTTGCCGCTGTGACCCTCTTAAGTGGATTCGGGCTCGGCACCGTGCTGATGCCGGTCTTTGCGGTCTTTTTTCCCATTGAAGTGGCCATCGCGGCGACCGCAGTGGTGCATCTGTTCAACAACATCTTCAAGGTTGCGATCGTCGGAAAGTGGGCTTCGTTACAAGTGTGTGTGCGTTTCGGCCTCCCGGCGATCCTCGCCGCCTTTGCTGGTGCGATTGTTCTCGCGGTGCTCGCCCCCACCAGGCCCCTGTACAGCTACGCGATCGGTGAGCATCGTGCGACAATCACGATCTCATCGCTTGTCGTAGGCATGCTGCTCATGGTCTTTGCCACCCTGGAGCTTTTGCCGAGGTATCAGAAGCTCACGCTGTCGCCGCGATTGCTGCCGCTGGGTGGTGTTCTGTCGGGGTTCTTCGGCGGACTGACCGGGATGCAGGGTGCGCTTCGCGCTCCGTTTCTGCTTCGGGCCGGGCTTAGCAAAGAGCAGTTCGTCGGCACAACAGCGGTCGTTTCCACAGGGGTCGATCTGGCTCGACTGCTGGTGTATGCCCTCGGGTTTGCGCAACTGGCGCGCGTGACCGACTACGCGCCGCTGGATCATCCCAGGGTGATTGCGCTCGTCGGACTCACCAGCGTTGCGGGATGCATGGGAACGTGGCTGGGCAAGAAGTTCCTCAAGAGCACGACCATGAGCACAATCCGAATACTCATCGCGGTCATGCTCTTTGTGCTTGCCGCACTGCTGGCCGCCGGCGTCCTTACGCGCTAGCTCATCGCGGCGGTTCGCCGTCAGCGCAGTGGCACGGGGCTTTCAGCATCCACTGAACCACCGATTCAGGAAGCCGAAGATGTCGGCCACCTGCACGCCATCGATGCCATCAAAGTCCGCCGAGACGTCGCCCGCAAACCACGCATTGAGGAACGAGAAGATGTCCGCGACGGTGACGCCGCCGGCACGATCAACGTCTGCTGGGCAGAACGCTCGCAGAACAAACGGGGGATCCCAGATTGCGAACCATGTGCTGTTGAAGAACTGCTGCGCGTTGGCCGTCGCAAAGTGCGGCGTGACGAAGATCGTCTGCGGGTTTGGACTCGCGGTGAGCGCGGTGTCTCCGACCGCCGAGACGACCATCCAATAGGTTCCGCTTGCGAGCACGGGAGCCCAGCTCATGTCGACTTCCAGTCGCGTGATGGGACGGCTGTTGCCCGTGACGAGACCCGTGGACGAGAGCCGATACACACCGCTGAACGTGCTGGAAACGAGCCGGTTGGTGGTAAAGTCGCCCGCGATCAGGTTGCCACCGGCCGATGGATTGCCGTCGTAGAGAGCGACATAAAACGCCCCGAACTGCACGTTGTTGGTCGACGTTGTGCTCTGCACGCCGAAGAAGGTCATGCTGGAGAGGCGATACCCCCCCACTCCTGCTGGCGTGGTGACGACAAAGTCATCGGCGATACGGATCGGGCCGCCCTGTGCCGTCGTCGCATTTGCGTTGAACCCGATCGTGATCACCCCCGTCTCGGCACGGCTGACATCCGCACCGTTCAGGCCCACGCCGGCTTCGGTCACAAACGGGCCGTTGTCGAAGATGGTGACATCACCCCGGGCGTGCAAAGTCGGCAGAGACCCGGCAAGAAGACACACAAGCCCGGCAGTCGCCCTGTTGGTCATGCAACGCATCGCTGAACTCCCTGGAACAGATTTGCTCAGATTGAAAGAACACTGGCCGAACAGTGTTCTATTCGTCGCGGCACCGGCGGGCAATCGCGGTTCCAGAACGGGCACAAACTTGGGAGCCCCAACGGGCGTGGCGCGCCCGTAGCCCGCCCTCAGATAGCGGCCCACATGCGGGTACACTGCGGCATGACAGGCCTCTTTCATGGCACGCCCCTCGAGCAACCGCTGACGTGCGAACGCTGCCAGCAGCCGCACGCCAAGTGTGGGTGCCCACGGGATCGACTGTCGGGCAAAGTCCTCGATCCGAGGGATCAAAACCTCCGGATCCGCCGAGAGAAGCGCGGCGGCAAAGTGGTCACCGTCATCGCGGGGTTTGCGCAACGCTCTGACCGAACGAATGATCTCCCCACCATCCTGAAGCAACTCAAGAGCACTCTGGGCACGGGTGGTTCCGCTGACGAGACGTCGATCGAGGTGCAAGGCGACCATCGAGACAAGATGGTTGAGCACTTCAAGAAGCTCGGCTATCCGGCGAAACCCGCAGACGGGTAACGAGAATCCACCTGTTTAGGTGCCGACTGCATCAACCAACTGCGGACGCGCCTTCGGGGGGGCTGCAGCGATCGTGGCCAGTGTTCTGGTCTGGGTCGGGTTCCTGCGCCTCAGAAGAGATCTGCCTAGAGGTCGCCGATGGATCGACCGATAAACTCGGCGTTCCTGTTGATCTCTTCACTCCCGAGGCCTGTTCATGCGCCACTTTGATCTCGTCGTCATCGGTTCTGGCCCGGGTGGGCAAAAGGCCGCGATTCAGGCCGCCAAGCTTGGCAAGAAAGTCTGCATCGTCGAAAAGATGCAGTTTGTCGGCGGCGTGGCGATCAACACCGGCACGATCCCGTCTAAGGCCCTGCGCGAGGCGGTGGTGAATCTCGTCGGATCGCAGCGGCAGAACCTGGGCGCGTTCGCCGCGTTGGATCGCCGTACGCGGCTCTCCAAGCTCGCCGAGAGCTGCAACAAGGTCATCAAGGCCGAGATCGGCGTGGTCGAACACCACTTTGCGTCCAACGGGATCGAGATGATCCATGGCGTGGGTGCCTTTGCCGGACCGGATATCGTGGTGGTTGAGAGCGAGAACGCCGTCGAAACCGTTGGCGCTGAGAAGGTGCTCATCGCCGTCGGCACGACGCCCGCCCGGCCGGAGAACATCGTCTTTGATCGCGACAAGATCATCACGTCGGACGAGATTCTGAATCTGCCGTATCTCCCCTCGACCATGATCGTGGTGGGCGGGGGCGTGATCGGTACCGAGTATGCGAGCATGCTCGCCGCTCTTGGCGTGCGCGTCACGCTGATCGAGGGTCGCAATCGCATTCTCGACTTTCTTGACGGCGAGATCGGCGAGGCCCTGCAGTATCACCTGCGTCAAACCGGAACGACGCTTCGCATGGGCGAGAAAGTGGTCAGCATCAAGCGGATCGAGACGCCCCGCGGCTCGCGTCCGGTGGAAAGGGATCAGTCGCCCGATCTGGTCGAGGCCGTGCTGGAGTCCGGCAAGACCATCCGTGCCGACTGCCTGATGTATTGTGTCGGCCGCCAGGGTGCGACGTCGCGCCTGAATCTCGAGAACGCAGGGCTCGGCACCGATGATCGCGGGCGCATCGTCGTCAATGACAAGTATCAGACGAAGCTGCCCCATGTGTACGCAGTAGGCGATGTGATCGGATTCCCCGCGCTGGCAAGCACGAGCATGGAGCAGGGGCGCATCGCGGCGTGCCACATGTTCGGCGAGTCATTCTCAAGCGTTGCGGACCTGTTTCCGTATGGGATCTACTCGATTCCGGAAATCTCCATGGTTGGGTGGACGGAGGACCGGCTGACCAAAGAGGGCATCCCGTATGAGGCCGGCGTCGCGCAGTATCGCGAAACCGCCCGCGGGCAGCTCATCGGCGACGACCTCGGCATGCTCAAAATGCTCGTGCACCAGGAGAGCGGCGTGTTGCTGGGCGTGCACATCATCGGCACACAGGCGACCGAGCTCATCCACATCGGACAGGCCGTGATGGCCTTCAAAGGCACCGTGGACTATTTCGTGAACACGGTGTTCAACTATCCGACGCTCGCCGAGTGCTACAAGGTGGCGGCGTTCAACGCTCGGAACAAGATTCGGAGTGTGTGAGAGCGTGGGAATCGGGAATCGGGAATCGGGAATCGACGTTGATTGTCTCGAATGCCGATTGCCGAATGCCGGGTGCCGACTCCATCACGCCCGCGAATGTCCCATCTCGTCCGGCTCGTGCGATTCGGTCTTCAAGATGCTCAACAAGCCGCGGCCGAAGATGTTCTCGGCGATCGAGGGCTTGCCTTCGACCAGTCCCGTCACCGGAACATACGCCGCGTAGGTGTCGTGGAGGACTGTGCTGCCCGAGAGCTTCAGACCCACTGGCGGCTGTGGGAGCAGGTTCATGCCGACACGACGCATGAGCGCACCGCAGCGGGCGTTCTCGGGGGCAACGAGCGCGATGAGCTTGTGCAATCCCAAGCCACGCGGCAGGTCGGCGAAGGCGTGCTGCATCGCAGCCCGAACACCCTCGCTGGCGATTCCTTGGCCCGCGTGCTCGACGCCGACCCAGAAGACCAGTTCGCCGATGTTTTCAAGGCCGCGCGAGATGTCGTTGATGTTGAACGCGCCGACAAGCCGTCCGCGATCGTCGAAACCGCAGACGCGCCACGCTCGACCGGTTTCCACGGCACGCCGAGCGAGCTGAACCTGTCGATCAAAGACCTCGGCCGCCGGCTGCTGGTCGTGCTCGTCGGTCGAAAGCGGACAGAACCGAGCGAGATGGGGACGGCTGAGCGTGTAAACGCGCAGAAACTCGGCGCGATCGGATTCCCGAAGCGGGCGGAGCGACAGTCGCGGCGTGACACACACCACCGTCGGATCGCTCACCCGTGCAGAGAGTGACTCCACACGCCGCGCGGCCACGAGCGAACCGAGCAGTCCGGCCCGCACCGCCACAGGAGACCCGTGCGCCTCGTTGAAGGAGGGTGCCGCGGGCTCCGAGACTCGGTTGGACGGACGATCGGTCATGCGTTGTGCTGCGGACGCTTAGGGTCAAGCCAGTCGAGATGGAAGAACTTGCCGCGGGGCTGATCGACGCGCTCATACGTGTGCGAGCCGAAGTAGTCGCGCTGCGACTGCAGCAGGTTCGCGGGCAGACGCGCACTGCGATAGGAGTCGTAGTAGCTGAGCGCGCTGGCAAAGGCGGGCACGGGCACGCCATCAACGGCGGCACGGGCCACCACCGCACGCCAGTTGTGCTGGTTCTGCTGGATCACACCCGCAAAGTACGGGTCCAGCAGCAGATTCGAGAGATTCGGGTTGCGCTGATAGGCCTCGAAGATCTTCTGCAGGAAGCGGGCGCGGATGATGCACCCGCCGCGGAAGATCATCGCGATCTCGCCCAGCTTGAGATTCCAGTTGTTCTGCTTGCTCGCCGCGGCCATGAGCGCAAAGCCCTGGGCGTACGAGCAGATCTTCGAGCAATACAGCGCATCCCGCACGCACTCGGTCCAGTTGCGCTGCGTCTGGCCGTGGTCATGATGATGTCGCGGCGGGGGCAAGAGCACCTTGCTCGCGGTAACGCGCTCGTCCTTCATCGCGCTGATCGCACGTGCAAAGACCGCCTCGGCCATGGTCGGCGCGGGCACGCCCAGGTCCAGCGCGCTGTTGATCGTCCACTTGCCGGTGCCCTTCTGACCGGCGGCATCGAGCACCACATCGACGAAGTCCTTGCCCGAGATCGGGTCCTTCTGGCGGAGAATGTCCGCGGTGATCTCGATGAGAAAGCTATCCAGATCGCCGGCGTTCCAGTCGCCAAAGACACGGGACATGTCGCTGTTGGACATCTCCAGCACGTCGCGCATGAAGTGGTAACCCTCGCAGATGAGCTGCATGTCGCCGTATTCGATCCCATTGTGGACCATCTTCACATAGTGGCCCGCGCCACCGGGGCCGATGTGCGTGGTGCAGGGGATTCCGGTCTCGGCCTTGACGGGCTTGCCGCGGGCGTGGCCCATGATCGGCTTGCCGGTCTTGGCATCGACTTTGGCGGCGACGGCGGTCCAGATGGGCTTGATGAGTTCCCAAGCGGCGAGGTCTCCACCGGGCATGAGCGAGGGCCCGAAGCGAGCGCCCTCTTCGCCACCAGAGACACCAGAGCCGACAAACAGCAGACCCTTGGCTTTCAACGCGGCCTCACGCCGCACGGTGTCGTTCCACTCGGCGTTTCCGCCATCGATGATGCAATCGCCGGCTTCCAGCAGCGGCACGAGCCCATCGATCACAGCGTCGGTGCCCGGACCGGCCTTGACCAGGATCATGATCCGGCGCGGCCGCTTGATGCTCTTGACAAAGTCCTTGAGATCGGCGGCGGGAACGATCGCGCCGCCAGGGCCGATGACGCTCGCCGGATTCTCGGCGACAAAGGCCTCTGTGACGGCGGTGGTCCGGTTGTACACCGCCACTTTGAAGCCATGGTCGGCCATGTTCAGGGCAAAGTTCGCCCCCATCACAGCAAGACCGATCAGGCCGACGTCGGCGGAGTTTGGATTGGGAATGGTCAGTGGCATAGGTTCCTCGTGGGTATCGGCTTGGATGCCGCCTTTTGACGCAGTGAAACCGGATCTTCTCGGTCGTGGTAAAACGGTACGCCCTGTTATCGGACGAATAGCGGGGTCGGATGGCGTTCAGGCCGCAAAAGGAGCATGCCCATGCATCTGGTCTTCAGCACCGTGTTCGCCCTGAGTCTGCTCCAGCCGGGGGATGGCTCCGGCGGCGCCCAGGCGGAGCAGCCCGCGTCGCCACCCAAGGTGGTCGGGGCGGAGGTGTCCGATCCGATCGCTCTCGGCGGGGCCTGGGTGCGGAAGAAAGCCATCGCGTTTCAGCACGACGCCGCAGGTCAAGGGTTTGATGATCTGGCCGGGCTTGACGTCATCATCGGCGACGCGCGCGTGGTCTCGCTGGGCGAGCCGACGCATGGCACCAAAGAGGCGTTCCAGTTCAAGCACCGCCTGCTTGAGTACCTCGTTGAAATCAAGGGATTCTCGCTGTTCAGCATCGAGGCGAACATGCCCGAGTCCTTTGCGCTCAATGAGTACGTGATCCATGGCCGAGGCGACCCGAAGAAACTCATTGGCGGGATGTACTTCTGGACATGGAACACCATGGAAGTGCTCGCCTTGGTCGAGTGGATGCGGGCGTGGAACGTGAAGAACCCGGAGGCCGAGGGCAAGCCGCGGCTGCGGTTCACGGGCTTTGACATGCAGACACCTGACGTGGCATGGAAGATCGGACAGGACTTTCTGCTCGACCACGCGCCGGAGTTGGCCGAGCGTTTCCGCGGCGTGCTCAAGGACGTACAGACGCTCGGTGCCCGCGCGCAGGTCGGGAGCACGAGCGGCGGATTCACGAGCGCAACGGGCTCATTCCCGGTGGAGGCCGCGGCGGGCAAATCGGTCCGGTTGAGCGCATGGATTCGCACGGAGGGAGTGACGGGCTGGGCCGGCGCGTGGTGGCGATGCGACACGCCGACGGGCGTCAACGGCTTCAACAACATGAACGACAAGAACATCACCGGCGACACCGAGTGGACACGCCATGAGTTCGTCATCGATGTGCCGAAGAACACCGAGGGCATCGCCTTCGGATTCCTGCTCAACGGCGGGGGCACGGCGTGGTTCGACGACGTTCAGATCGAGCTCGACGGCGTGAAGTATGAGAACCCCGAGCTGTTCTCGTTCGACTTTGAGAATGACGCGGTCAGGTTTCTCTCCGGCGGCAGCGGCGAGTACAGCATCACGCGCAGCACGACCAAGCCGTATGGGGGGAACAAATGCCTGGAGATCCGCAGGAAGCCCGCGAGCGAGCTCCCGCCGGTCGATGCCGCGGCGATCGTGGCGTCGATCGATGGAATCCTCGCCGAACTGCTAATCCGTCGTGATGAACTGGCCAAGAATGCCAGCGAACTCGAGACCGACTGGGCGATCCAGAACGTGCGCGTGGTGCGCCAGTGCGCCAACATGTACGCCTCATCCAACGGCTTCAACGCTCGCGATGAGTCCATGGCCGCCAACGTGCTGTGGATTCTCGATCAGCATCCCGGCGAAAAGATCGTGCTCTGGGCGCACAACGGGCACGTCACCCGCGATGCCGCCAGCGGTATTCGGCCTATGGGCAGCCACCTCTCCAAAGCGCTCGGCACATCGATGGTCGCGTTCGGATTCGTCACGGGCGAGGGCACGTACACCGCCATTCCACAGGGTGGCGGCACGCTGCGCAGCGATCACGTGCTCTCCAAGCCGCCCGCTCGCAGCGTGGAGGCGGTGTTTCTGGCCTCGGAGCTTCCCCGCGCGGTGCTGGACATCCGCGGGGCCAAGAGCGACCACCCCGGGTCGGCCTGGGCGACTTCACGCCGTCCTATTCGAAGTATCGGTGCGCTTGCCATGGCACAGCAGTTCACACCCATGGTGCCTCGCAAGGCGTTCGATGTGCTGGTGTGGCAGCAGAAGACCTCGGCGTCGGTGCCGATCGGCGAGAGAAAAGACTAACGCTTTCGGGTCCACACCATGGCACGCAACTGGTTCCAGAATCCGCTGGCCGAGACCCAGACCGCGCCGTGCAGCGTGTAGCGCCAGCGGTCTTGGTTCAGCGGGTCGATGAACCGGACCAGTCCGGAACGCACCATGAGTTCGATCCGCTCGCGCTTGTGGGCACGAAGCATCTGCAGTTCTTCCCCCGGCGCAAATGCGGCAGCCGTACCGACGAGCCGAGTTGCCACCCACGCCATGTGATTCGCGTGCTGCTCGGCGAAGTCCACGGGCTTGACGATGCGCATCTCGGTCTGGCCGAGCGGATCGTGCTCGAAGGCCGACGGGTTGTTGACCGTCACCCACCACTTCTGCCGATCGCCCGATGCAGAATGCAGCCACGTCGCGGCGAGGGGCACGCCGAACATCTTGCCCACGCCGACGATCGCGAGCGTCTGGCGATCTGGCGAGACCAGCATGCCATAGGCCAGGTTGTACCCCTTGCCCTTGAGATCCGGGCACCACCCCAGAAACGTGAACCCCGCGGCAAGGCCCCGTTGCACGGTCATGATGCCGAAGCTTCCAGGATCAGGCACCATCGTGTGGGGCTGCGGATCGCCATAGGGCCAGACCAGCCGCGGCTCCCACCATGTCGCAAGAACCGGCACGCCCAGAATGAGCCCGAAGATTGCACCGAGAAGGAGGGCCTCAACCATGACGCAGCAGCTCCTCCACATCGGCTCACTCGGTCCACGATCCGAGCGCCTGGTTCGGGCACCAGAATAGTCCACGTTCGGGGCTTGGAAACAGCCGCCCATGGTCCGTACACTCTTCGTCCGACCGGAGAAGCCGGGCGGACACGTTGGTGGCCATAGCTCAGTTGGTTAGAGCACGAGATTGTGATTCTCGGGGTCGCGGGTTCGAGTCCCGTTGGCCACCCTTTTTCGGTTTTTCGATTCATCCCGTTGAGGTACAGATATGCGGAACTCCAATCGCGTCGTGACTGCGGGTTTCTTTGCTCTGGCTCTGGCCTTGGTCGTTGTGATTCTTCCGGCTTGCCAGACCGTCAAGGGTGTCGGCCAGGACGTCAAGAACGCCGGCGAAGCGGGCGAGCGAGCCATCGATAACGCGAAGTAAGCACCGGCACGGCCACAGGCCCTTCGGCCAGCCCCGCATACATCTTGGTCAGTCTCCAAGGCAAGCCCATCGTGATCACCGGTGCCTCCAGCGGCATCGGCGCGGCGACCGCGCTCGCGTGTGCCAGAGCCGGAATGCCCGTCGCCCTCGGCGCTCGGCGGGCCGACAAGCTTGTTGGAGTGCGTGATCAGATCGTTGCCATCGGTGGCCGAGCAGAGATCCTCGAGACCGACGTCACGCGCGAAGCCCAGTGCGCACAACTGGTCCAGGCGTGTGTCAGCGCATTCGGCTCGGTCTACGCGGTCTATGCCAATGCGGGATATGGCGATGAGTCGCCGCTGCACGAGATGTCCGACGAGCGGGTCCGGGCGATGTTTGAGACGAACTTCTTCGGCTCACTCAACATCATTCGGCCCGCGCTCGCGCGGATGCTGGAAAAGCCGCCCGCGCCGGGCGAGCGGTATCGCGGGCATGTGCTCTGGTGCAGCTCGTGCCTGGCGCGGGTGACTCTTCCGAGGTACTCGATCTATAGCGCGACCAAAGCGGCCCAGGCCATGTGCGCCTCATCGATGCGCCACGAGCTCAAGCCGCTCGGCGTGTTCGTCTCCAGCGTTCACCCCATCGGAACCGCGACCGAGTTCTCCGACCAGGTGACGGCTCGCGCCGGCGGAGTTCGCAAGACCATTCAGACCCCGGCGCGACTCAAGCAAACTCCGGACTTTGTCGCCGAGTGCACCGTGAACGAGCTGCGCTCGCCGCGGGGCGAGGTGTGGACGGGGTTCAAAGGGTGGCTCACGCGCGTGGGCATGGGGGCGGCGATCATGATGCCGGGCGTGAGCGATTGGGCTCTGGAACGGATCGCGGCAAGACGCTCGACCAAGTAAGCCGCAGGCGAACTCGCGATCACATCATCAGCTCGCCGAGCGAGGAAAGCCCGATCGGCTCCTTCGTGAAGAAGGGCTCGGCATATGCCGACCCGATCAGCGATCCCATGTAGGCGTTGAACTGCAGCATCCGTTCCGGCAGATCCTGCGTGACCAATCGCCCCTTCGGATCGCCGGCGGAGAACGACGCCGGCGCGGGCGCGACCGCCGCGTCAAACGGCCCGAACTGCGAGCGATACGCCCGGATGCTCGACACCTTCTTCTGCTCAAACCCCGTGATATCCAGCAGAAAGCTCGGCGTGATCGTCGCCCGCAAGTGCGAGACGTGGTAGTAGAACAACCACTTCGCATAGATCGGCGGACCGATCTGCGTGAACCCCGGCGGCGTGGGCATCTCGATCTTCGTCAGCTTGGCATCAAACCGCGCGTCCTCCACCGCACGCGTCACCGCGCGATGGTCCGGGTGCGCGTCCTCGGGCCACGGCGTAAAAATCACTTGTGCCTGATGGGCCCGGATCAGGCCTGCGAAGAGGTGCCGCGTTTTCAGCGTGTGCTCGACCATCCGATTCGGCAGATCCAGCAGCGTCCGAGCGATCGGCTTTGCTCCGGGGGTCGCGGGTTCGGGCTGCAGTGCCGCGAGCGCGCCCGCGGCCTCAACCAGCCGACTGGCACGCTCCCCCCGCGGCGTGGGTGAGCCATCGGTCACGTCGGCGATGAGCACGTTGTGCCCGTTCGCCGCGAACTTGGCGATCGTGCCGCCCATGCCGATCTCTTGATCATCCGGGTGCGGACCGAACACAACGATGTTGAGCGAGCGTCCCATGCAATCCGAGTCCCGTGCGCAAGCCCGGGCACCCGCGACAACCGACTACACCAGCCCCTTGGCCAGCTCTCGCGCGAACAATTCCGCCGCCAGGATCGGGTCCTGACCCGCGGCCTGCGCGTCGCACATGCGACGCACGAGCGCACTCCCGACGATCGCCGCGTCGGCGTCACAATCATGAACAATCTGCCGCACCTGGGCGGCGTTCGAGACTCCGAACCCCACGGCAATCGGCAGATCGGACACGCCGCGAAGCAGCCGAACGCGCTCGCGCAGCGCATCGGTCGCGATCGACGCGCTCTCACCCGTGATCCCCGCCCGCGCCAGCATGTATACAAATCCACTGCACGATCGCGCGATCTTCTCCGCCCGCTTCACATCCGTCGTCGGCGCAACCAGCAGCGTCACCGTGAGCCCGGCGTCGCGTGCACTCGCGATCCACGCCTGGGCATCTTCCAAGACCACATCCGGCAGGATGACCCCGTCCACGCCCGCCGACTTCAGAGACGCAAAGTACTTCTCCGGTCCCAGTCGGTGCACGATCGAGACGCTGACCATCGCCACCACGCCGATCTTCAGCCCCGCTGCCCG
Organism: Phycisphaerales bacterium; assembly: GCA_019750095.1. GTDB lineage: Bacteria > Planctomycetota > Phycisphaerae > Phycisphaerales > UBA1924 > UBA4658. The sequence continues at coordinate 823 of JAIEOW010000025.1, read as the reverse complement.
TGCGGCGGCGATCTCACCCGTCACGCCCGCGGGCGTTGCCCTGCGCTGCAGCGCATCGTGCATCGCCGCGGCGATCACCGGGCCGTCGGCGATCGGATCGCTGAACGGATACCCGACCTCCACCACGCTCGCCCCCGCCCGCTCCATCGCGGCCAGCACTCCCGCCGTCACACCGGGTGCCGGATACGCCCCGCAGACAAACGGCATGAGAGCCTTGGCCTTTCGGGCACGCAGATCGGCGAAGATGGAGGCGAGGCGGGACATGCGGGGAGAGAGTAGGAAGGCAGGGAAGGCATGGGGCAAGAGGCATGAGGCAAGAGGAAGGCATCAAGGCATTAAGGCATCAAGGGCGTGCGATTGTGGGCGCATGGTTGGGACGAGCGTGCCACCCGACTCCCTGCTCCCGATTCCCGACTCCCGATTCCCGACTCCCGACTCCCGAGACCCGATCCCCGCCCCCCACCGAATACCATCCCCCGTGCCCTTCCTCAAACATCCCGCCAACCACATCTTTGAGTTCACCCTTGAATCCCTCCAGGCCTGGATGGCCGAACGCGGCATGCCCAAGTTCAGGGCCGAGCAGCTGCTCGACTGGGTCTATGTCAAGGGCGTCTGCGATCCGGCGAAGATGACCAACCTCTCCAAGCGTGATCGCGACCTGCTCAGCGATCCGCAGGAGGGCATCACGTTTCTCTCCGGCTCGATCGTCAGCCACCAGGCCGCCACCGACGGCGTGCAGAAGCTGCTGATCGAGTGGAACGACTACTCCGCTCAGGCCGCGACCAAGCCCGACTCATCCATTGCTCTTCGCGTGATGGGCTCC